>CAIYCZ010000559.1 GCA_903924805.1 uncultured delta proteobacterium
ATCTGCGGCGGCTCAAAGTTTGCGCTGAAAAAATTCTGCGGACGCGAGGAGATTGCCTATCGCAGCCCTGAACGTATTGTGGAAGATATTAAAAAGATAAGCCGCTATACCCGCGCCCCGATATTTGTGGTGGGAGATTTGCGGCAGTCCGGAGATGATTATGCACAAGCGGTTCTCAAAGGCTTGAGGGGAATTACCGTAGGGAACCGGGTGGTGATTGAGCTTTTTGAGCCGGCACCGAAGTCTTACTTCAAGATGATTTCAGAGTCTATTCCCCACTTTAATTTTGAAATCTCCCCTGAGTCCCATGATGAAAAGGTGCGGAAGGCATCCGGCAAATTCTACTCGAATGAGGATATGGAGGCATCCATCAGTGCAGCACTTGAATACGGGTGCGAGAAGTTTGATGTCTTCTTTATGATTGGCGTCCCCCGGCAGACGTACCAGTCAGTGATGGAGACCATAGACTACTGTGATTATCTGATGCAGAAGTATGACCGGCGGCTCAATCCGTTTATCTCGCCGCTTGCGCCGTTTATTGATCCCGGAAGCATTGCCTATGAGGAATCAGAAAAAGTGGGGTACCGGATATTTTACCGTACCCTTGAGGAGCATCGTCAAGCTCTACTGATGCCAAGCTGGAAGCATACCTTAAGTTATGAAACAAAATGGATGAGCCGTGATGAAATCGCCGCAAGCACCTATGAGGCAGCCCTGCGCCTTAACCGGCTGAAAAGAACGTTCGGGCTCATTACGGAGGAAATTTATCAGGATGTCGAGGGCAGGATTAAAAAGGCGATGGAAGTCATAAAGAAGATAGATGAGATTATCGAGAAACTGCCGACGGAAGAACGCAAGAGCGCCCTGCGCGCCCTCAAGCAGGATATTGACCGGGTCAATGAATCAACCCTGTGTCACACGGAAGAAATCAAGTGGCCCAGTGCAAAAAGCCCGTTTCGATTTTTAAATATTATAAAAGATATGGTGATGGGGGATAAGAGATAGAAGACAGAAGACAGACGACAGAAGTCAGAAGATTAAAACTTTATTACTATTGCCTGACCCCAAGTTTTCCTTCACAGCATTTTTAAACCCTGTTAAAAGGACTAAGAATCAACAGGGAATCTTCAGTCTCCCAGAAGAAGTGGAGAACTTTTTGTGACGTTTTGTGCGCGAAGATTTCATAGCTATATGCTTTCTGTCCCTTCAGGCGAAGGCGTCTTAGTCCACAGATTTCTTTCCTCTGGAGAAAAAGTGCTGTCATAATTTTACCCGCCTCTGCAATCTTTAAAGGTGCAGAGCGGGACAAGATAGTTTGATCTGCTTCCTTTAACTCCTCCGGCAGCCAATTATTAGCCGCTATTTCCTTCAACTCGGTTAGAGAAATTTCTTTCTTGCCTAAATCCGGCAAAATCTGTTTTGCAAAATTTACCCACCGCGACAACCTGAGAAGTGTAATAAGGTCTATCCTTGAAAATTCGTCAGTCTCCACCGGAAACAGGCTTGAGCGGAGGGCGGTGAAATCCGGCGCAGGGTTGCTATTATACAAATCATTATAAACCGGTGTGCCGGGAGTCGGGTAGAAAATGCTTGGGCCTATAAATGTCTCCTGCCCCATGAGATAGTGAAGCGACTGCACCATGTCCTGCAGCGTATGACCGGGGATCCCAAAAATTATGTAGGTAGTCACCGGAAGCTTGTATTCAGCAGCCTGTTTCAGAATGACTGTTGTTTTATCGGGATCGCTGGGGCGGTTCATGTGTCTGCTTGCTTCCGAAGAAATGCTTCCCAATGAAAGATCAAGGTAACGGAAGCCGGCACGCTTCATTCTCTCAAGCAGTTCCTTGTTGAGTGAAGTAATAGACAGGCCATTCATGGCAAAGAGCTGTATTCCCTCTTCGCCGAATTCCTCTACGAGAAGGTGTAGAATCTGCAGAGCCCGCTTCTGGTCGAGCGTGAAATTGTCGTCCTCAATATCAAAAAGGGTAATCCCGTACTTCTCTCTGCATTCTCTTACTTCCTCAATCACATTTTCCGGTGAGCGTGTCCTGAAGGTCTCTCCCATCACTTGTGAAACAGAGCAATAGGTGCACTTCTGCGGGCAACCCCTGCTGGTGATGAGCACGGTATAGGCCATGCCCCGTATGGTATAGCGCGAGAAGTCCAAGAGATGCCGTGCAGGGAATGGCCGGGAGTCAAGGTCATGTATAAAACAATGCCTCGGGTTAATCCTCACTTCTCCATTCGCTTTATATCCCACACCGTCAAGATCAACAGGAAGCTTATTGCTTTGAACGTATTGCAGAAGAAGCGGCAGGATTTCATCTCCTTCACCCATGATAATAAAATCCACGTGAGAATGCATGAGCACGTCTTCCGGAGCTGCTGAAACATGAGCACCGCCCATGATTACCGGGAGGTGATGGTCAATAGATTTTACCAGTGAGGCAATCGCAAACGCTTCCTCGCAGTAGGGAGTGAATTGAGAAGAGATGCCGATAACGTCAGCTCCACTCTGCTTAATACACTCTTTAATCTCTTCGTATGAGAGGCCAAAGTGATAGTAGCCGGAGTACAGGCGAAAAGGGCTCAGGTCACCGCGAGGATAAAATTCCTGTATATAGGAAAATTTCCCCGGAACAGGTATCTTTTGCTTCTGCTGGGTGATCTGGCAGTCGAGTATTGCAACTTCAAAACCGCTTTTTTCAAGTGAAGCTGCAAGGTAAGCTAAACCGATGGGCTGGGTTCTGATAGCGGTCTGATAGAAATCCCTGACCGGGGGCTGGATGAGAAGAATTTTCATTCGGTTATATTTACCGAGGAGAGCGCCGGGACCGCCGAGCAATTTTCTGCGTTGTGAAATAAAAACCCGAAATGTGCCCGCTACTATTGGGCTCCGCGTGCTCTGCGAACTCAGCGGTTAATACTATGAGATAGAAAAGGTTTCAAATTCGCCCTGATATGGCTCTCGGGTTACTTGAACATTTCGCACTATTGCATGGGGCGGGCCCTTGTGACACCACTGGACCGCCCTCTCGACATCTTCTTCCGCGCCTTCAAAGAGAGCCTCCACCCGCCCATCAGGGAGATTTCTTACCCAGCCGGTAAGATGATATTGCCGGGCCACACTGAGCGTCTCGGAGCGGAAGAAGACTCCCTGGACCCGGCCTTCTATCAAAACATGAGCACGTGTTTTCATTTACTCAAATCCTTTAACCGCAGGGGGCGCAGAGTTGTGCTGATTGATTCTATTATTATCTTTCCTGTGTGTCCCACGTGGTTCCAGATTACTATATTATTTATGAATCTACAATATGCTAGTGTAGTGTCTCAATAACGGCTTTACAATGATTAACCTTATCTAAGATCTCC
>CAIYCZ010000560.1 GCA_903924805.1 uncultured delta proteobacterium
TAACATGACGGATTCCTCCTCCTCAACAAAAATTGTTATTTAGAAAATGCCCTTCTGATTTCAGGGACCAGTTTAAGGGTGTCTTCAATAACTTTTTTCTTTGGTCTGTCCACTTTTTTATCATTGACTTTTTCCTGCACGGCAACCTGAAAGTATCCGACAACCTTTCCTCCTGATGCTGTCACCGGTGCTTTGTTCTTTTCCTGATTTGGTTCGTCTAAGATGGCATTGCCGGTAGTAAAGATAATAACCTTGTTTTTATCAAACGTATTCCGTGCAATTACCGTGCGTATGGCAGGTGCCAGTTTCCCTGCCCAGAGCGGCGAAGCAAGGATAATATTCGGGCGGGCAGGAAGCAATATCCGGGTGCTCAGGCTCAATGGAGGTCTGCATATTAAACAGCGTGTTCAGCATTCCCGTTAATCCGCCCCAGGCTCCTGAACGGTCAGTCAGGTCTTTGATTTCAATCATCTGCGCATTTAAAGCCTTCTGCAAAGCTTCACAGGTCATTTTGGTAATGCCGGTGCGCGAGTAGTACATAATAAGGATTTTATCCATCGTTTTTCCCTGTGCATGTCCCAGTGGTAAGGTGAAAATAAAAGTGGCAATAGTACACACGAGTATGAGTTTGTGGATTCTCTTCATAGGGGTTTCCGTATGCTTTTGCAGTTTGTTTTCCGTTGTTTGGTTATTATCCGGTACCCATAGTAGTCCTACGGCATACTACTCAATCATAACACACGAATGCAGGTTTATCAAGTCTGAGCCTTTCGTGTGCTATCATTGGATAAACAGGTACAGTGTTTTGAGAGCTGTTTCCGGGAGACCGCCGAGAATACAAGGCTACCTTCCCTTTTTGTCTATTTTCATTAAATCCCAGAACTTGACGGAGGAGATTCTATTTATTCGCAGAGGGTTAAAATAGTTTGTCATCTCCAAAAGCTGTTTTTTGACCACACCGGTATCTTTTGCCAGCCAGAGATAGCCGATCTGAATCTGCTCGTTATTCATGTTAAAGTTTCTTGAAACCGTGACCTGACAGACCTTCACGCACCCCCGGTATTTTCCGGCCAGGACCGTCACATCTTCCTTTGCAACAACAATGCTTGAACAGTGCATCTCGGGGTAAAATTCTTCCATCAGCGTCATGCTCGGCCAGGTATGCACGCGGGCATTGGATACGGAAGAATAATATGCCCCCAGGGAAAGGGTTGCCGGAAACACCTGCAGGGGAGAATCCGGGGGATGGAAATCGGTGCAGCCGCCCACCAGGGACCAGAACTTCTGGGTCATGATGAGCCCCCGGTCATCAAGGACGTAGTAGTAAATATCGCCGGTGTCTTCGGCAAACGGCAGGCTGGCCACTTTTTCTACCGGCTCTTTGTCCTTTGTTACCGTATTCCAGACCAGCCCCTTCTGGTCCTTATAGGTCCAGGTAAATCCCGGCTTAAACGGCTGCAGATCTTTAATGGAAAAATTTTCTGCTTTTATTATTCCACCGCCGACACAGGAATTGATAACGTAGGTAGTTTTTTCTTTCCCCTTTGCCAGGACTCTTTTTATCGGGCCCACACCGGGCGCCAGATACAGGGTCTCAGAGGTAGTGCTGTCTTTCTCCGTGGTTACCTTTTCAATAACCACACAATTTTTAAATTCATGTCCGCCCACGGTTACATCTTCAACATTTTTATGCATGAATTTAATGGTTTGATTACTCTTTCCGGTCTCTTTGAAATTAATGTTTCCCTCAGGGTCGGAAAAAACTTTGAGGGTTACTGATTGTTCGGTCGGTACATCAAGCTTCAGATCGCTGGGCAAAAACAGCAGCGGCTGCTCCGGTATGCGGTACCCGTCAGGGCCATACTCTGCATAGATGTGGGTTCCCTCCCAGTCATCCCGCAAACACAGGAACCTGCCGTTATCCATGGCCAGTATCATAACCCTGCCGACATTTTTCAGCGTGAGCGCTCCATTGACTGCCCAGGTTGAGGAACTGCCGTCCGGGGCCCCGGTAAAATTCCAGAAGCGCCCGGAATCAAGGGGGAAATAGGCCCTCAGGTCATACGCGCCGGCCGTGTGCGGGAAGCACATGGCGAGCATTCCAAGGATCAGTGTGAAGAGCTTAGTTCTGTTGTGCATGTGTACCCCTCCTGATATATACGGTTTATTCAACACAGTGAATCGCATCTCAGGTTAAAACATTCCCTTCTTCTCCAGCTTTTCTTCCAAGATCAGCTGCGGCCACTTCTCACCCTTCAGGACCGTGGCTATACAATCAAAGAGGCCCTGGGAGACAAACGGCCGGTAGCGGGACCCAACCGGGACCCCGAGGACAACAACCCGGCTTTTGCTTTCAATGTCCCCGCCCTTCAGCTTAAAATGAAAATCTGCGCCGCCCCTAAGCTCGGTCCGGTACGGCCGCGACCAGTCAGAATAGGGAACCTGTCCCGCATATTCAAACTTAATAGGTTCAAAGGTTTCCAGGCGCATGGCAAAGATGGTATCAGTGTTTTCGCTGGTAAAGTCGACCATTTGAAAGATGATGTGATCATATTTTTCTTCAAGGCCATATTTCAGAGCTTCAAAGCTTGCCAGTTTGTTATGCTTGGTGTCGATATCGTCCCCGGCAAAGTCAGTGTCTGCATAGACCACGGTCGTGTTTGTACCCTCGAGGGCCTTTTCTGCTTCAGCTTTTAAATTCAAGTAATAGACCCTGGCAAGCTCCGGATAGGGGTCTCCCGGTGTATCGGGCCAGCCATGCCGCGTGAGCACCAGAAGCTTGCGCTCTTTTTTGGGAAGCAAAAGAATTTCATCCGTAATCATCAATTCTATGCCCTTACGAAAAGACCGGTACGCACCGGGGTAGGGGGTAAAAACTACCTTGGCCCGTTCTGCCGCCGCATCCTTCACATCCTGGTACAGCGTGTTGAAATGCTCAAGGGACGAATACACCGGGAATATATCGCAGTGCACAATGGTTTTTACCTTCTCTTCAACAATCAGTTCATCCACCGCTTTCTCAATGGTTTCTGGCTCCATGGTCCATGCCCAGCGCATGGGAACTTCGGGGAACTGTTTTTTCAGCAGGGCTGCAACCTCTTTGATAATTTCCAGATGCTGTTGCGTATAGGGAACTTTTTTATTGGGCATCTTCGGGTAATAGGAGGCAGCGATCTTAACCCCGACCTTTTCTATGGCATCTATATACCCGTTCTTTTCCTTCCACAGGAAATAGCCCGGTGATTTACCATCCCGGGATGGCACCCAGGTAACATCAAGGTCTATATAGGGTTCTCCTTTCTCGTTCTCAGTTTTTCCAAAGCAGTCCATGAGCGTTTCCGGCTCATATTTCTCGGTGTCCTTCAGGTGTTCCGGGTCCATAAGCACGGTTCCATTGTCCCGCATAATGATAAGTTTAAGTGCTGGCGGAAAGGCGGTCTTAAAGATCATGCTGATGTAGCGGTTGAAGAACTTAAAGTCGTAATCTTCAGGCTGCCCGAGGGCAGTCAAGAGCACCCCCGGCTTGCCGACTATTCTGGTGTCCTGATAGGTATAGTCGTGGCGGTAATTCTGATCATCCTGCTTGTTTGAGAATGCCGCTGAGATGGTTATAGCAAGTATGACTATTCCAGAAATGAGAATCCAAAATTTAGTGCGACTCATTGTTATTACCTCTCCTGTTCCTGGCTTAATATCTTTTTCATGTCTTCAGCAATATCGGGAAGGTCAAGGCGCAGCAGCCGTTCCGGAGTGGGTATTCCGGTTGCCTTGTCCCAGCCTCTGAACTCATAGTAGTCATCTTTCATCTTCTCAAGCATTTCTTCGCTAATGACCATTCCCTTGGAGGGGCCATCAGGAATCGGTTCGATGAGAAACCGCCTGGGCAGTGTGTCGTCTTTGCGGCGCATTCCCTCGCGAACGGCGAAGGCGCGGATCACGTTCCAGATGCGCTCAGCAGTGAGTTCTGCCTCCGCTACGGTTACGTCCATGCCGGTAACCTTGTTCAGTATGTCAACAACAATCGGTTGAATTTCAAGGGGACCCCAGATTGCCTCTGCAAGATGACACAGGATCATGGAATCAGTAAAAATCATAAGGTGATTGACTTTGGCTGTATAGACCCCTTTGCCTTCAATGGTATTCCGGGAAACCATGCCGGTACGCTCGCCGGTGGGGCGGCTGTCATGATGGGACCCTCCCCGGGGTCCGGTGGCATAGCCCAGAGCAAAGCCGGGGAGTCCGCGGGCTGAATGCCCGGCAAACGTCATTCCCTTATTTTGCATGGCAAACGCCTCTGAGCCTTTGCCAATTTTATCGGCAGTCCGTTTCACCCCTTCTGCCAGGAGGTCGCCGAACCCCTGCCGCATCCCGATTTTATGAATCAGGGGAAGCAGCAGCTCGGTTTTGCCGAAGGCAAGTTCCAGGCCATCGGTGTCTTTCGCGGTCAGATTGCCCTTTTCAAAGTTTTCCATGGCAAAGGCGATGCTCACCCCGGTCTCGATGGCATCCATGCCGAGATCGTCACATTCCCGTTCTGCTGCGGCAACCGCCTCTATCGAATCAATGCCGCACATGGAGCCCAGGGCAAAGATATTTTCATACTCAGGCCCCTCAACCGTTCGTCCCTCAAAAGGGCCAGTGGTTACCACGCTGTACTTGCTGCACTTAACCGGGCAGGCAAAACAGGCTTTATCACGCACCACAATTTTTTGCCGCATGGTCTCAGCACTCAAACCTAAAGCGCCCTCAAAGGTTTCCTTCTGCCAGTTCCGGGAACCGAATACCCCGAGGCTGTTATTGGCGTTTACCAGCACTGGAGTCCCGAACCAGGGAAGTATCTGACCGGTAGAGGGGTTGCCGCGCATTATCTGCATAATTTCATGGGAGAGCTTAAGGGTTCCCTCCATATCATGTACGGCAAGTTTTCCCCTGCCCCGGACGGCAATGCCTTTAAACTTCTTTGCGCCAAGCACGGCACCGATTCCCCCTCTGCCAAGTGCCCGGCACCCTGCCACCACATTGGCAAACCTGACCAGCCGCTCTCCGGCAGGGCCGATAACGGCAAGCTGGGCAGCCTCATCACCAATATCACCCTTAAGCCACTGCTGCGTTGCATCGGTGCGCTCGCCCCAGACGCGGGAGGCATCCCGCAGCTCTGCCCGGTCATTGCTGACAAACAGGTACACCGGTCTTCTGCTCGCACCTTCTATCATCACCCCATCATAGCCGGCATATTTAAGCTCCGGAGCGAAGTGGCCGCCTGCAGATGAATGGAAAAAGCCGCCGGTCAGAGGGGATTTAGTGTAGACCCCGATGCGGCTGCCGGTTGGGGCGATGGTCCCGGCCAGCGGACCGGCAAGAAAGAGCACCTTGTTTTCCGGGGAGAAGGGATCAATACCGGAACACAGCTCATCATAGAGCATCCGGGCAGCAAGGCCGGCACCGCCGATATATTTTCTCAACTGGCCGTTGGGAAGCTCCTCAGTGCTGACCCTGGCCTCCGTGAGATTTACCCTGAGGATTTTTCTGGTATATCCTTTATAAAGCATTGCTCTGCTCATGCCGCAACTCCTTTGGCTTCCTCTTGCTGTAAGGTCTTATTGTTATCACAGGTGGGACATCCTTGAGGATATGCGCCACACAGGTTATCACAGACTACCGGTGCCCGCGAGAACGGGTTGAGTTTCCTGAACAACTTTTTAATGGCTCCCGGCCGTTTTACGGTGATACCCTTTCGAACCCCCTCTTTATCCCAGATGATTACCCGCGCCGGACAGACCTTTATGCATTTGGGATCGCCATTACAGGCATCACAGGTATCCTTGATCCGTGGCACCGGAATTTCCGGCATTCCTTCCATCTCTATCTGAATATTTGATCGTGACGGATCAAACACACCGAGCCGCCCGCCCGAACAGGCAAGCTCGCAGAGCCGGCAGCCCACACAGCGTTCAGAAACGACGTTTATCCGTTTAATCTTGCCCCGGAAAACCCCATGAGGACAGGTATCCCGGCATTCATAGCAGAGGGTGCAGGTGGCCGGCACTTCGCCAATAGTTCTGATGGAAAGCTCCTCCTCCCCTGCAGGTTTGGATTGAAACTGATATCCCATAGTGCAGTGCTCTTCCGGGGGGCACTCGGGGCAGATCTGGCAGCGGTCGGTTTTAAATGGCACCCGATACAGTGCCGGTTGCCCGAGAGTTACCCGGTAGCCGATATACCAGCAGAAATAGCGGCAATACACGCGGTATGCAAAAAGTATTGATCCGAGAAACATTCCATTGGTGAGCACTTTTGTCCACACCATCGGTTTCCACAAGCTTTTCCAGTCTGGTGAGCGGATCATCTCAGCAGAAGAAGCAAGCTGGAATACCCGCTCAAATGAGTAGATACAGATAATCGTTGCAACCATAAGAGCCGGTACATAAATGCGGTTGATCTGAGAGCGGAAGTTGTCGGTAATCTTAATCCCCGTGTAATTCTTAAAATACTTCAGGATACCATCCTGAAGTGCTCCAACCGGGCAGAACCAGCCGCAGAACCAGCGGCCGATAAAGAACGGCAGGAGCAGCGAGCCCAGCATCATCGCAAGGGCCCAGAACAGCAGCTCCGGGTTTTCGATCGGCCGTGCAGTCATGCCGGTTGCAAAAATGACGAAATACCAGATAAGCACAAAGCTCTGGGTAAACATCCGCCACTTCTTGGTGGGAACGGTTTTTTTTGCCTTTGCCACAGGATCCGGCGGGGTCTTTAACAGCCTGATGGCAATATATAAGGTATACAGTAATATGGGTGTTAAAATAATCCAGTCAGCCCTGGGGAACGGCATCACTCCCTTGCCGCCCGCAATCCAGTCTATTATGTCATTGGTCTGAACCTTCCAGGCCTCCGCATTGAGGGGAAACCGGTATGGTCTGTAATTACCCATGCCGTAAATAAAGATGAAGAACCAGAAGTATGCCGCGCCTTTTGTCCGTCCCAGATAAAAATCCTGAAAAAAGAGAGTCAGCGCACAGATGCCAATCATTATGCAGGTCCAGTTGATAACATAGCCGGTCAGTATTCCCCAGATATACAGGACTAGGATCAGCCCCGCCATGTTTCTCACATGCCTGACAAAATCTTCTCTGGTAAAGGCTGAAAGTGTCATCTCACATTCCTCCAAACAAATACGGGAACCGGGTTACTATGTAGTGGTACTCTGAGGGCGAAATACCAAAACCCATTCTCAAGTATATGATTACGACTGCAACGTTAATCATCTGCAGCTTGAAATAGGCCGAGCGGGGAACCAGGTTGCGCTTGAAAAAGCGGTGGGCACAGA
>CAIYCZ010000561.1 GCA_903924805.1 uncultured delta proteobacterium
ATTCAGTGAATTTCTGTGCGTTCTGTGGCTGTGAACTTACTGCGCCGGGACGAACTTTCCTCCCTTGACCGTAATCATTTCAAATGCATCCTTGGTAAGTCCCGTGTGATCATCAGGCGAGAAATTAAATATGCCGCCGGTGCCGACAAAGTTCTTTTTATTCTCAATATAATCTCTGATTTTTGCCCGGTCTGGTCCTACTGCTTTCAGCGCCTCAACAACCAGATGCAGTGCATCAAACGCATGGCCGCCGAACGTGCTCGCATCTCCCTTATATTTTGTTTCATAATCCTTTTTATATTTTACCAGAAGCGCCTTCTGCGGGTGGCTGTCAGGCAGTGAATCAGCCACCAGGAGCCTCCCTGCCGGGAACAACACCCCGTCTGCTGCATCACCGGCAGCCTGCGCATATTTTATATTCCCAAAGCCATGACTCTGAAACAGCGGGATGGTCATGCCCAGTTGTTTTTTATTTCTAATAACGGTTGCCTGTCCCGGCACTATAGACCAGTTCACCACTGCCTGAGCATCAGTGCCCTTGATTTTGGTGAGCTGCGCTGTCATGTCTGTATCTTTGGGCCCGTAGGTCTCATCGGCAACAATGGTGATGCCCATTTCCGCAGCATACTTCTGAAGCTGCTTTTTGCCCTCCATGCCAAAGCCTTCGGTACTGGTAAGGATGGCAACCTTTGAGATCTTCATCTCTTTCATTTTTTCATAAATTCTTATGGCTGCATCGCTGTCTTTCTGCGGGGTCTTAAATACCCATTTCCTGACAGGATTTACTATAGCCTCAGCAGCCGCGCATGAAACAAGCGGAACCTGAGCCTTATCCACAATGGGAATTACCGCCATGGTGGTGCCGCTGCGCGTAGGACCAACGATGGCCAGAACTTTGTCCCGGTTAATGAGCTTTTGCACCGCCATCACTGCCTTTGCCTCCTCGCCAACAGTATCCTCTATGATAATCTGCAGCGGATGGCCGTTAATGCCGCCCTGTGCGTTAATCTCCTCCTCAATCATTTTGGCGGTATTCCGCTCAGGCTCACCAAGCCACGCAGCAGGTCCGGTTATGGCAAATACCGCCCCTATCTTGTATGGCTCTGCCGCCATCACGGCAGTTGCCATAGCACTTATGAACAGCCCCAGCACAATAACCCCCCATAGTTTTTTCATATGCATCCTCCTCATTTAAAATTATCTTTCACCCCAATGTTTGTATATATTTTTTGCCTGCACGCGTGCGGGCCGGCAGGCTTGTTTTTAAAAACTTACTTCACCAGCGCAAATGCGCCACCCTTAACGGTGTACATTTCCAGCGCATCTTTATTGAAACCCACGTGGTCGTCGGGGGAGAAATTAAAGATACCGCCGGTCCCGACAAAGTTCTTTTTGTTTTCGATATAGTCCCTGATTTTTGTCCGGTCCGGCCCCCCGTCGCGAAGCGCTGCTACAATCAAATGGATAGCATCATAGGCATGCCCGCCAAAGGTGCTCACATCTGTTTTAAACCGGGATTCATAATCTTTTTTATATGTGGCAAGAACCCCCTTCTGCGGATGATCCTTCGGCAGAGCATCTACCATCAGCAGCCGCAGCGCCGGAAACAACAGGCCATCTGCAGACTCCCCTGCTGCCTGAGCGTATTTAATATTTCCGAAGCCGGGGCTCTGAAAGAGCTGCATGGTCATCCCGAGCTGGCGCCGGTTTTTAATGACGGTTATCTGACCGGGGACAATCGACCAGTTCACCAGAGCCTGGGCATCGGTTCCCTTGATCTTGGTGAGCTGCGCTGTCATGTCAGTGTCCTTAGGGCCATAGGTCTCATCGGCAACAATGGTGATGCCCATATCCGGCGCAAACCGTTTAAGATGCTTTCTCCCCTCCATACCGTACCCGTCAGTGCTGGAGATAATGGCAACTTTTGACAGGTTCATCTGTTTCATCTTTTCATAAATCTTTATGACCCCATCGCTGTCATTCTGGGCAGTTTTAAATACCCATTTTCTGATGGGCTTTACGATTTCCTCTGCTGAAGCGCACGAAATAAGAGTAACCTGGGCCTTCTCCATTATGGGAATCACCGCCATGGTGGTGCCGCTGCGCGTAGGACCAACAATGGCAAGGACATTGTCCTTATTAATAAGCTTGTTTACCGCAAGCACGGTCCTGGTTTCCTCTCCCACATCATCTTCTACAACAACCTTTCAGCAGATGATGTTGCATGGCTTGTTCCTCACCAGGCAAACCTGAGGATAATCGATGCAACCGGAAGACGAATGGGTCTGCCACCCGAAAAGGTAATGATAAACATTGAAAAATATGGTAATACAACAACCGCTACAATTCCTCTTGTTCTCTGGGAATTTGAATCAAAGCTGAAGAAG
>CAIYCZ010000562.1 GCA_903924805.1 uncultured delta proteobacterium
AAAGGGTTCAAGGATTCGAGGGTTCATGGGTTCAAGTGTTTTAAATTAATAGACATTCACTTGATCACCTGGTCCCTTGACCCCTTGGGCCCCAGTCTTATTTAATCAAAATCAAGTATATGCCCCATTTTTTTCTTTTTTGTTTCCAGATATTTTATATTTTGTTTTATAGGCTTTATCTGAATAGGGATACGCTCGGTTATGTCCAGCCCGTATGCCTCAAGGCCGACAATCTTTTTGGGGTTGTTTGTTAAAAGCCGCATCCTGGTGATACCAATGTCCCGCAGAATCTGGGCACCAATACCATAATCCCTGAGGTCTTCCTGGAAGCCAAGCTCAACATTGGCTTCAACCGTATCTCGTCCCTGATCCTGAAGGGCATAGGCACGCATCTTATTAAAAAAGCCGATGCCGCGGCCTTCCTGCCGCATATAGACAATAACCCCTTTTCCTTCTTTCTCAATCATCGCCATGGCAGCATGGAGCTGGTCCCCACAGTCGCAGCGAAGTGAGCCAAGAGAATCACCGGTAAGACACTCTGAATGAACTCTCACCAGAACTTCTTCTTCAGGATGCCATTCACCTTTTATCAGTGCCATGTGGTGATGATTGTCCACAATGTTTTCATAAATTATTGCTTTAAATTCCCCTCCATACTGGGTGGGGATGACTGTTTCTATGGCGCGTTTTACCAGAGACTCCATGCTGAGCCGGTAGCGTATAATATCAGCAACGGTTACGATTAAGAGGTCATGCTGTCTGGCAAACTTTTCAAGGTCAGGCATCCGTGCCATGGTGCCGTCTTCATTCATGATCTCACAGATAACGCCGGCAGGTTTTAATCCTGCGAGGCGTGAAAGATCTACCGAACCTTCTGTCTGCCCGGTGCGGCGCAGCACGCCGCCTTCTTTTGCCTGAAGCGGGAAGATGTGGCCGGGACGCGCAAGGTCCTCAGGCTGTGCATCATCAGCAATGGAAGTCAGTATGGTAACAGCCCGGTCTGCCGCTGAAATCCCGGTAGTGGTGTTTTTTTTAGCATCAATAGAAATGGTAAATGCCGTTTGAAATGAAGAGGTATTATCCTGCACCATCAGGGGGAGATCGAGCTGTTTGGCTTTTTCCTCGGTGAGTGACAGGCAGATGAGTCCGCGGCCGTACTTTGCCATAAAATTGATGGCCTCAGGGGTTACCTTTTCTGCAGCCATCGCAAGATCACCTTCATTTTCCCGGTCCTCATCATCGCTGATAATCACCATCCTGCCTTTCCGGATTTCTTCGATGGCTTTTTTGACACGTGCAACAGGCATAATGATTTTCCCTACGTTTGATTATGTAAAATTGAATTTATCTAACACTTCCCGGGTAATCGCACCGGCACTGCCGTCTTTTTTGAGAAGAAACTTTTCTACATATTTACCGATCACATCTGTTTCAATATTTACCCGATCCCCCGGCTTCTTGCTGCTGAGCGTTGTATGGGATGCGGTAAAGGGGATAATCATCACATTGAATCCGGAATCAGTGCACGTATTTGCCGTAAGACTTGTCCCGTCAATGGCAACAGAACCTTTATCCACCACATAGCGAAGCAGGTATTGTGGGACAGAAAAATCAATCTGTAGCGCATTGCCTACCGTGGTTAGTGCCTTAATAGTAGCGATACCGTCAATATGCCCGGTGACCAGATGACCTCCCAGCCGGTCGGAGAGCCGCAAAGCTCTTTCCAGGTTGACGCTGTCCCGTTCATGCTTTAACCCGAGGGTTGTCCGCTGCAGCGTCTCAGGGGAAATATCAACAGTAAAACCTGTATCCAGAATCTGGGTGACGGTAAGACATACGCCATCAACAGCAATGCTGTCGCCAAGGGCAAACTCAGCAACAGGCAGATGTGTCTGTATGGTCATCCGGGCAGCCTGTGCCTGCCGTGCTATTGTATGTATAGTCCCCCGGTCCTCGATTATGCCGGTAAACATAGTATTGGTTGGTCCGGTTTATAAGGAATAGAGCTTTCAGTAACTTCCAAAACGTCATACCATACAGATATGTTTTTTAAATTTTGGTTTTGAATTTTGCTATTGTTTGTCATTTAGAGTTTAGGATTTAGAGTTTTTTTCTAGACGTATCCCGCAACCAGCAGGTCCCCGCCCATTTTTTTATACGTTACATCTCTAATTAGTATAGCATCTGCAATTTTATGTGCACCAATGCCGCCGACCATGCTGAAGGCATTTTTATTGCCAATAATTTTAGGGGCATAGAAAAAAAGTAATTTATCTACTATGCCATCGTGCAGTGCTGAAGCACTTATTTCTGAGCCTCCTTCGATGAGAAGGCTTGCTATTCCTCGAGCCCCCAGGAGCTTCACCAGTTTTTTTAAATCCACACCGCTACCGGTTGACGGGACCCGGAGTATTTCAGCCCCGCGGCGCTCTACAGCTTCAGCCCTTTTTTGCGGGGCGTTTTGAGAGGTGGCGATAATTGTTTTTACCTCAGGTGCAGTATTCAGCAGATTACTGGTGAGCGGAATGCGCAGCGTTGAGTCCACAACAACCCTGCACGGGTTTTTGTGAGCGCCTTTATACTGTCTGCTGGTCAGCAGGGGATCGTCGCTGAGCACCGTACCGATACCGACCAGCACTGCATCAACTTCAGAGCGCAGCCGATGGACAAACCTTCTTGATATATCACCGGTAATCCACTTTGAATCTCCCCTCGACGTAGCAATCTTGCCATCGAGGCTTGCAGCTATTTTAAGGAATACAAAAGGTATTTTATGCTGTACATATTTTACAAAAACCTCGTTGAGCTGCCGGCATTCCTGCTCAAGTATTCCGACCTCAACTGCAATGCCTGACTCAGCGAGTTTTCTGATGCCTTTGCCGCTGACAAGGGGGTTGGGGTCCTTCATCCCGATAAAAACCCTGCGGATACCGGCCATTATCAAGGCGTCTGCGCACGGGGGCGTCTTTCCCTGGTGGCAGCAGGGCTCAAGATTGATATAGAGGTCAGCGCCCCGTGCCTTGTTGCCAGCGCTCTTGAGCGCATAAACTTCAGCATGAGGGCCTCCATAAAAATGGTGATAGCCGGTAGCAACTATGCCGCTGCCTTTAACCAGAACAGCGCCAACCAGCGGGTTGGGGCTCACCGCCCCCGCAGCTTTTTTTGCCAGCCGGATGGCAGTCTTCATGAACGATTGCTTTTCTTCAGGGCACGGCACAATAATTCACCTCACCGCTTGTTGCCCAGCAATGCCTTTACCTCTGCCATAAATTCACTTATGTCTTTAAAAGAACGATACACTGACGCAAAGCGGACATAGGCTACGTCATCAAGGTCATGCAGTTCTTTCATGATCCGCTCTCCGAGCTCAGAACTCTTAATTTCTTTCAGCCCGCGTTCCTGGACCTCGCGCTCTATCCTGTCTACCGCAGCCTCAATTGTTTCAGTACTGATTGGCCGTTTCTGACAGGCCTTGGTGATACCGCTCAGAATTTTATCCCTGTCAAAAGGCTCTCTGCGCCCGTCTTTCTTGATTATAGCCGGGAGGGTTTCTTCTATCTTTTCGTGCGTGGTAAATCGCTTCTTGCAGGAGATACATTCTCGCCGTCTGCGGATAGAGTACCCATCTTTACTGCTACGGGAATCAATTACCTTGTCTTCAAGATCACCACAAAAAGGACATTTCATGATAAACCCTCCCGGAAAAGGTGAATAGGCAATAGGGTAAGAATTACAAATGTCAAAATCCAAATGACCAATGAATGCCAAAATCAAAATACCAAATACGACGCCTGAAACTTTTTGTCATTTGTCATTTGAAATTCATTTGAACTTTGGATTTTGAATTTTGAAACTTCCTCTTAACCTTTTGACCTCTTTACCGCTTTACCTTCCTCAGTGCCTTTTTTAAGCTATTGTACTGGCTTATTTATATTTTGTCAACGTAAGGTCAGTCTCTTTCAGGAGACTTTCAGTAAGGTCATCCGGATACCCATGCTCGTAGATAATCTCCTTAATTCCGGAATTTATGAGCATTTTAAGGCAGATACTGCAGGGCAGGGTAGTGCAAAAGAGGATGGCACCATTGATGCTGATTCCGTGATATGCTGCCTGAATAATGGTATTTTGCTCAGCATGGAGGCCGCGGCACAGCTCATGCCGCTGTCCGGAAGGAATGTTGTTCTTCTCCCGGATACACCCCACATCTTCACAGTGGGCAAGGCCTGTAGGGACACCATTGTAACCGGTTGCCAGAACCCGCTTATCTTTGACAACGATAGCACCAACCTGCCGTCTGATGCAGGTTGACCTGCGGGCTACAAGGCGGGTGATATCCATAAAATATTCTGTCCAGTCCGGGCGTGTTATTTTTGCAGACATGCAGTTTCGGGAACAAGTGATTTAAGGGGAGGATAGTTCAGAAAAAAGCTAACGAACATTTTTGAAGTTTTCTTTTTCAATTTCCTGTATCTGCTGAAGCCTTCTCTGGTGCCGGCCACCTTCAAACGGTGTTTCGCACCAGACTTTAAGCATCTTTTTTGCAAGCTCAGGGTCGGTATTTTCTCCCATGACCAGAACATTCGAATCATTATGCTGGCGGCTTTTCTGTGCTGCTTCCGTAGTATGGCACAGCGCAGCTCTGACGCCGGGGAACTTGTTGGCAACAATTGACATGCCTATGCCGGTACCGCATATGAGTATACCCCGGGAGCATCTTTTTTCAGATACGCCCTGTGCTACCCGTTTTGCAAATTCCGGATAGTCAGAAGACTCCTCTGAGAATGTACCCATGTCCTCCAGGGCTATTCCCATTTCATCAAGGGTTGATTTTAAAGCTATCTTAAGAGGGAACCCGCGGTGATCGGAACCGATTGCGATTTTATCACGCATCGGGATCATCCCTCATACCGTCTGAAGATGAGGGTTGCGTTGGTACCACCAAATCCAAAAGAATTGCTCATGGCAATACGAACATCCTGTTTTCGCGCCACGTTGGGGACATAGTCAAGATCACATTCAGGGTCAGGCGTGTCGTAATTGATGGTTGGAGGAATTATGCCATTACAAATGGTGAGCACGCTAAAAATCGACTCCACGCCTCCAGCTGCCCCGAGCAGATGTCCGGTCATGGACTTTGTAGAACTAACCGGCAGTTTTTTAACATGCTGCTTGAAAACCGTTTTCATTGCAAACGTCTCGGAAAGGTCATTGAGCGGAGTTGATGTCCCATGTGCATTAATGTAATCTATATCCTCAGGCTTTATGCCAGCATCAGCCAGTGTAATCTGCATGCACCGGGCAGCTCCCTCGCCGTTGGGGGACGGTGCAGTTATGTGATAGGCATCTGCATTGCATCCAAAACCAATGATCTCGGCAAGAATGTTTGCGCCGCGTTGTTTTGCAAGCTCCAGATCTTCCAGCACAAGGATGCCTGAGCCCTCTGCCATCACAAACCCATCCCGGTCTTTTTCAAAAGGCCGGCTTGCCTTTTGTGGCGCATCGTTGCGCGTTGACAGAGCCTTCAACGCACAGAAGCCGGCAACCGCAAGAGGGGTAATGGTTGCTTCTGCACCACCCGCTATCATGGCATCAGCATCGCCCCGCTGGATGATGCGGAATGCTTCACCGATAGAGTGATTACCGGTTGCGCAGGCAGTGACTACGCTGCTGTTGGGACCACGGCACCCAAAGTAAATTGATATTTGTCCAGGCGCGAGGTTGACAATCAGCATGGGAACAAAGAAGGGCGATATTTTCTTGGGGCCGCTCTTAAGAAGCATGGAGTGATATCTTTCAATGGTTTGCAGGCCGCCAAGCCCCGATCCCACCATAACCCCAACGCGATCTGCATTGCTCTCATCAATAGTGAGGCCTGAATGCTTGATTGCCATGGTTCCTGCAGCCAGCGCATAGTGGATAAACATATCCATCTTTTTTACGTCTTTTTTATCCACGTAGTTTTCGGGGTTAAAATTTTTTACCTCTCCTGCGATTTTTGCGGGAAATTCAGAAGTATCAAAACGGGTGATAAGCCCAATGCCGGATTTGCCCTGGCATATGGCTTCCCAGTTTTCATCAACCCCTATTCCCAGGGGTGAAACAGCACCCATGCCGGTTACAACAACTCTTCTTTCCAATGCTTTAATGCTCCCACAGCAGCGTACTGCCCGTACGTTTGGATTATGAAAAAAACAGTCAGGTCACTTGACCGGTTGTGACTGCTACTTTTTCATATGGGTTTTTATATAGTCGATAGCATTCTGGACTGTCTGGATTTTTTCTGCAGCCTCATCAGGGATTTCCTGGCCGAATTTTTCTTCAAGAACCATAACCAGCTCAACCAGATCAAGAGAATCAGCACCAAGATCATCCACAAATGATGCCTCAGGTACTACCTCTTCCTCGCTGACAGAAAGCTGCTCAACGATGATTTCCTTTACCAATTGTTCAATGGATTTTTCTGCTGCCATGATGTTCAACCTCCTTTTAAATTAGTGGCAATTGTTCATAGTTACCCTGTAACGTTTACGTTCTTTTATTGTCCTGCTGTTAAAACGTGCAGGTATGTATGATGCGGATACCCGCCCACTGAGCATTATACGGAACTACATATACAGCCCGCCATTCACATGTATTACCTGGCCGGTTATGTAGCCGGCAAAATCACTTGCCAGAAAACAGACGACCGCAGCAACATCCCGGGGTGTGCCGAGCCGTTTTGACGGTATCTGACTGATGAGCGTTTCGCGGTCCTTTTCAGGTATTGCAGCAGTCATTGCGGTCTCGATAAACCCGGGAGCGACCGCGTTTACGGTTATGCCGCGATCCGCATATTCGCGCGCTACTGCCTTGGTAAAGCCCATCACGCCCGCCTTGGAGGCGGAGTAATTTGCCTGACCGGGATTTCCCATGGCACCGGTAACCGAAGCAATGTTGATTATGCGTCCGCTTTTCTGCCGGAACATATAGCGCAGGGCGGCTTTGGTGCAGTTAAAAGTACCCTTAAGATTTACCGATATAACATCATCCCACTGCTCTTCTTTCATCCTGAGCAGAACCATGTCACGGGTAATGCCGGCATTATTGACCAGGATATCTATTTTCCCGAACCGGTCAACTGCTGCTTTCATGAGGTCTTCGCATTCCTGGAGATGAACTACATTGACCCTAACTGCCAGCGGGGTACACCGCAGCGATTCAATTTCCCGGGCCACTGCATCTGCCATCTCCTTGTTGATGTCAGCAACGACCACAGCAGCGCCTTTTTCTGCGAGAAGGAGCGCAATTGTCCGCCCGATACCCTGTCCTGCGCCTGTTACCACTGCAACTTTGCCGTCTACATTCATATCGCTACTTCTATCCGGGGATTGCCGTGTCGTCTGCTCCGCCGAAGCAATCGTTTTTAAATTTATTAAGTATCTTTTTCCACCTGTTTTATCTGCTCGGTGCTCTCTATGCTCTGTATTTTCGCGTTGCGATTTATTCTTTTCATGAGCCCGGCAAGAACTTTTCCCGGTCCCAGTTCAAGAAAACTGTCTATTCCTCCGTCAATCATCTTTTCCATGGATTCCTGCCATCGCACCGGATGGTCAACCTGGGTTATCAGCAGGTCTTTGACTTTTTCTCTGGAAGGATAATAGTCTGCCTCCACATTGGAAATAACCGGTGTTTTAAGATCGGATACCTCGACTGGTTCAAGGGCCTCGGCAAGCCGCTCGGCTGCCTTCTTCATGAGTGAGCAGTGGAACGGGGCGCTCACCGCAAGCATGACGGCATCACGGGCTCCGATCTCTTTTGCTTTTGCAGCAGCCCGGTTAACAGCCTCGGCGTGTCCCGAAATTACTATCTGCCCCGGACAGTTGTAGTTGGCAGGGGAGAGCACCTGGCCATCAGCACAGTCGTTACATAGGGATTCAACCGCTTCGCGGTCCAGCCCCAGGATTGCTGCCATGGCACCAACGCCCACCGGAACCGCCTCCTGCATAAATTTACCTCTGAGGCGCACCGTTCTAACTGCGTCTGCAAATGACAGTGCGCCTGCGGTAATCAGTGAAGCATACTCGCCAAGGCTATGGCCTGCAAGAATCAAGGGACGCATCCCCGTTTCAGATGTCAGTGCCCTCATCACCGCAATGCTTACCGTGAGTATTGCAGGCTGGGTATTCTCGGTCAGCTTCAGGTCCTGCTCAGGTCCATCAAGACAGAGCCTGGTAAGGTTGCAGTGCAGCGCCTCGTCAGCTTCTTCAAAGGTTTGACGAGCTATGGCGAAATTATCTCTTATGTTCTTTCCCATTCCAACATACTGGGCGCCCTGACCGGGAAAGAGAAAAGCCCTTGTAGTCATGATTGAATAAATATATCCGTTGAAGCTGTTATTCTATTTTTCCTGCAGCCCCTTCCTTTATAAGGAACTGGCCTATTACATTTCTCTGAATCTGATTGGTTCCTTCGTATATCTGCAGGATCTTGGCATCCCGCATCATTTTTTCCACCGGGTAATCGCGCATATAACCGTAACCGCCAAAAATCTGAACCACATCAGTGGTAACCCGCATGCACACGTCTGAGGAAAACACCTTGGCCATTGAGGCATACTTGGCTATGTCCTTTGCTCCGGTGTCTGCATAGCGGGCGGATGCATAGGTTATGGCGCGGGCTGCCTCAATTTCAGTAGCCATATTTGCCAGCATGTGCAGTACCGCCTGATGACCGATTATGGGTTTGCCAAAGGTCCTTCGTTCACGAGCATAGGCAATGGCTTCATTAAGAGCTCCCTGGGCAAGCCCTACGGCCTGAGCCGCAATGCCGGGTCTGGTCTGGTCAAAAGTTTTCATGGCTACTATAAAGCCCATGCCCTCACGGGCCAATAAATTTTCCTTGGGGATTTTACATTCGTCAAAAATGAGCTCGCGGGTAGCTGAGGCGCGTATGCCCAATTTTTTTTCCTTTTTACCGAATTCAAATCCGGGAGTGCCTTTTTCGACAACAAATGCGCTGGCTCCCCGCGCTCCGCGCTCCTTATCCGTTTTGGCAATTATTGAATAGATTTCTGCCTCGCCGGCATTGGTAATCCACTGCTTCGTTCCGTTTAATATATAATAGTCGCCTTCTTTCCGCGCAGTGGTGCGTATAGCTCCCGCATCACTGCCTGCCTCAGACTCGGTAATGCCGAACGCAGCAAGTTTATTCCCTGATTCAATCTGAGGCAGGTATTTCTTTTTCTGCTCTTGATTGCCAAACAGCAGGATGGGATAGCAGCCAAGCCCGCTTGCAGCAAATGAGACAGATACACCAATACAGACTTTGCTCAATTCCTCTACCGCGAGGCAGTTGTCAAGGTTTCCTCCGCCAAGCCCGCCGTATTCCTCAGGAATATAAACACCAAACATGCCCACCGAGGCTAGAACCTTTATGATTTCCCAGGGAAATTCTTCTTTCTCATCAAGCTCCGCCCGTACCGGCAGTATTTTATCTTTGCCAATTTCCCTGCACAGATTGATAATGTTTTGTTGTGTTTCGGTGAAATTGTAGTCTAACATGCAGCACTTCAAACCTTTCTTTTTTTACCACCGCACCAGCGCAGAGCCCCAGGTGAAACCAGCGCCAAACGCGTTAAGCAATATGAGATCGTCGGGTTTGATTCTGTTTTGACGATTTGCTTCATCCAGTGCTATGGGCACCGATGCGGATGATGTATTACCATATTTTTCGATATTAATAAAAACTTTTTCCGGTGGGAGCTCCAGCCGTTTTGCTATAGCCTGAATAATTCGTAAATTGGCCTGATGTGCTATGAGGAGATCGATTGCGTCGCTGGTCAGATTATTATGGGACAAAATTTTCACCACACAGTCCTCAAGGGCCTTTACCGCAAGTTTAAAAACCTTATTTCCATCCATTTTGAGGTAATGGTAACGCTTTGCTATGGTATCCGGCGAGGCAGGGTTTGCGGATCCTCCCCCCGGCATATACAGCAGGTTTCCGCATGAGCCGTCAGAATAGAGCAGAGATGAAAGGATGCCGTTTGCGCCGTTATCTTTTGACAGAACAACTGCCCCCGCTCCATCACCAAACAGGATACAGGTGGTCCGGTCTGTGTAATCAGTGATTTTTGTAAGAGTGTCAACCCCTACCACTAAGACTTTCTTGTGATTTCCTGCCCGTATGAGGCTGTCTGCAACAGAAAGGGCATAGAGAAAACCAGTGCAGCCGGCAGAGATATCGAAAGCAGCCGCCTTAAGAGCTTTGAGCTTGTCCTGAAGCAGGCACGCCACTGATGGCGTTGGCATATCCGGGGTAACGGTGCCGACTATGATCATGTCCAGTTCCGCAGCGGAAATGCCTGCCATATCAAGGGCATTGAGCGCTGCCTGATGAGCAAGACATGATGAAGTCTCGCCATTATCGGCTATGCGCCGTTCCTTGATTCCGGTCCTGGTTACGATCCATTCATCAGTTGTGTCGACGAGTGTTTCCAGGTCCTTGTTGGTCAGCACTTTAGCCGGTATATGTGAGCCCGTGCCTATAATTCGAGTTCTAATCATCGCTTTAGCGTAACGTAATAGCCTCACAGATGGATGCACTATAGCATTATTGTATAGTGCGATTCAGTGTGGAGCGTTGAGATTGAGGTTCCCCGGTCTATTCTTTTTCAACAGGTAT
>CAIYCZ010000563.1 GCA_903924805.1 uncultured delta proteobacterium
ATGCTCATCGTGAAAGCCGTACCCCACAATTAACATTCTCTTATCGCCCTCTCTAATCGCATTTTGAAACAACTCAAAATACCATCGCAATAAAGGTTCTTGGTTGATATCCTCAATTTTATTCTTACCAATAACCATCCGGCTATTCTGATCTGTTGTTAACCATCCATAAGAACCATGCAGTTTAATATAAATTAATCCTCCGAAATTATTAATCTCGCACTTTGCCTTCTCAACACTTTTTTCATCTGGAAGCGTTACGAATTTTATATTATCAAATTTATTAAGGGGGTAGTTAAAGGGAGATACGCCAGGAGATCTATATTGAAACATTCTTTCCATTAATAAATCCTGGTTCAGAGTAAAAAACAAATTCTTCTCTAATCCGCTTGCTGAAAAGATGTTAAGTAAATCTTCAAGCCCATAAGTATTAAGAGCTGTTGGATTTTCGGTATTAAAAGTCCAATTTTTAATATTATCATCGAGATATTTATACGCCTCTTCAATTGCTTGTCGCAATGTCATTCTCTCCGATTGATCGTATCTTGACTCATTAAAGACTGCGTAGTAAGCAGATTCAAAATCAAAATTATCCAAGAGCAACTCGCGGATTTTTTCTTTTGATTGAATAGCTGGATTATTAAATATTTTTGACCACATTTCACTACCGAGGTAACCGCCAAAATTATATGTAAATCCGGCTCCAGTAAATAAAATCAGTTTTTTTGATTTGAAACCCATAATTACCTATTCTTCTATTACAGAAAAAAGGGGGGGGGTTCAACCTGACCCCACACCTTCCTCATAGTGTCTTTTTATTTAGCATCATAATCTTTTGAGAATTATACTTAATAAGTTAAATGAACCAACGATTATAAAAAAAAATACCCACAATTAAAGCAGAAAACTTATATATCTTATCCCATAGTAGTTTTTTATGAGGATGCACTTGATACCAGCTCCTAAGCGCAACCGCGCCAATTTTTGAATGATTAATAACAAGCAACAAACCAAATAAAGTTATAAAAATAGAAGTAACAATATCCATTTTACAAAGTATTTTAATTTAATGATAAGTGCGCTACAGGTGCAAGATGCAATGGCGGCTCGCAAAAGACAGAAAATAAATTTTAATTATTCGATGTCTGGACCAGGCGAAATGTAGCGATTTGGTGTCAAATCTTGATTTTTGATTTAATGTGTGATTCGGGACGTCCCCATTCCCTCCCACTTTCAATCGGCTCTTCCTGTCGTATGTAGTTTAACTCAACACTGTCACACTGTTGTTAAAATTATTGTTAGGCGTCAGGTTGTTTACCCGTTTCTTTGTTATTAATTATTTTTTCTATTGCCGGCATCATTAATTCAATCAATTCTTTTACCGGCTTCTGTAATGCAGGGTGCTCTTCAAGGAGTTTTGCCAGTTCTTCCGTATGCTGGTAATAGAATTGTATTAGCTTTCTGCCATTTTCAGATTTAGCTAACACCTCATCGCGAAACTTGAGTAGCGTTTCATATTTTTGTTCATCAACTCCCAAAACCGGCGTTGCAAATAACGGCGGGCAATCGCTTGTGTAACAGCCGAAACCGTTCGGATTAGAACTGATTACATTACCCAGATTATGCTCAGCGCATGCCTGACTGCATCGTGCTTCGTTGTTGCAAGGTATCTCGTCAGAATAGCCTACATAAGGGTCGAAGGAGTAGTCGCCCTTCTCGCAGTGGCAGATTGTAGTGCAATAACAACACGTACAACTACTGCACAAACACATTGTTGAAATGGCTAATAAAATTAAAGATATAAGTGATCCTGTACTTTTTGAGATTCCTGGTGTCATTGTAGGGCTCCTTTCTTATTTAGGGATGCTTAAATTGTAAATCGTCGCACGTGACCCGTGACTCGGGGTTCGTGGCTCGTGGCTCGTGGCTCGTGGCCCGTGATTCGTGGCTCGTAAAAAACAGAAAATATTTTTAATTATCCGATGTCTGGACCAGGCGGAAGACCTGCCCGGAGTGTATGCAGACTAAATTTCCATCCTTGTTTTCATGCATTGCAAAGTTATCAACCGCACCATTATTAATGGCTAAAATTGATCTCTGCGGCTTATCGAGATACCATAAATAATAGTCTGATACGCCGGATACGACCAGAGCATTTTCTTTTGACAAATATTCAAGGCCGGGTACGGTAATTGCCTCACTGGACAGCACATTATTAGCAAATACGGCTGATTCAGTAGTGCCATCGGGGATTTTGTAAATTACGTTGGCCGTGCGTTCAAGGATATAAACAGTGCCTGAATAATCAACCGTAGCCGCGGGGAGGTTTTCATGTACCATGATTCCATCAAAATGCGCTATGGGAGTTATAGTGGTCGGAGCATTAATGGATAACCTCCATACATCGGCATGGCTGCTAATGCCACCTCTGCCTGAAACAACAACCAACTGATCATTTTTTCGGTCATAATGAATTCCCATCACCATATCGGGTATAATGCCGGGTGATACCCAGGGAGTTATCTTTCCCTCAGCAGAAATTTTGGCAATAACTCCATCCGGAAAGCCCCCATAAATATTCCCACTGGAATCACGCGCTAATGATGTACATATGCCATTGAATTTTTCCGTAAAGGACGCAAAGCCGGTGCCGGTTACTTTTTTTATTTCATCTCCGGTGGTAACGAGTATCGTGCCGTCTGTCATCTCGACAATGGCATTGGCATTTATATGCGGGGTTATATTCTGTGTTTGCCGTGATACCGGATTATAGCTGACAATATTGGCGCCGGTCCCATTAGCAACGATAAAGGTTTTTAATTGGGGAATCCATAAGAGCTGACCGGCACCGGTAGCCGGATTCATGACGAGATCAAATGAGGTCCCATTGAATCTGTTTAACCCCTGGTTTGCCGTAAAATAATAAAGCTCGTTGTTTTCATCCAGGGCCAGGGTAATAGGTTCTGCAGTGCCCGGTATGCCAACACCGCTTGCTATGATTGTTTGTTTATTATCGGTAAGATCAATTTCTACAATATCGCCCACCCTGGGCTCGGCGTAAAATAACTTGTTGCTAACTTCATCAAGGGCGATCTGGAAACAGCTCCGCAGATTATTTGCAATAGTTTTTTTAAAATTACCATCAGCATCGAACTGGCAAATAGAAAACTGGTCTGCTGCATAAAAAGAGTCTTCATGTGAGCTGACCGCGAATGCCCCGCCGTTAACACCAAAGGGTTTTAATATGGTTAATTGACCATCCGTACAGGCGTACAGAGAATTGGTCACGGTCCCGATAAGCAGCCGCTTATGTTTTGGCTGCCAGGCAATAGCCCACGCACCGGGGATACTGCTGACATCTGCGTACAGGGAAATTTGTCCGGAGGGTGTTACGCGCACAATCTGTTTTTTTCCGGTATCTGAAACCAGTATGTTGCCATCGCCATCCAGGGTAACCGTTGTAGGATATACCATTGCGTGATTATAAATAATTTCTTCTTCCCATCCCGCTTTTAGATATTTTACCGCAACACCGGTATGTGTTGCCGGAAGCTCACACCCTGCAAAAAAAAATGTGAAAAGGATTATAAAAGAAGCAGCTGTTTTTTTACTCATTCTAAGCTCAGAGGAAGGTAGTAATCAGGGGAAAAACGATGCGGTTACGGTTGAGCCTGCGGCTGCGGTGCGGATGGCTCTCTCATCCGGGAGTCTTTTGGAATTGAATCAGCTTGAGCGTTTCCTCGCTCATCTCAAACTCCTGTTCCAACCGCTCCATATCCATTTGAAAAACCACCCAACCCAGAAAAATATTACCCTTCCGGAATTCAAAGGCGAGTTCTACACTCTTTTTCCCCATGGGGTACTCGGGAGTTATATGGTATACGGTGAGAATGTTGTAGCTCGATCCGCCTCTGTTCTTGAAGGTGATGCCCTCGTAGGTGCGCCCGGTGACGCTTCTCATTGAATTGTCCGCTTTTGGAGAATAGAAGCCAAACACCTTCTTATCCTTCCCAAGCAGCAATATTCCCAGATAGGGTGCCGGGCTCTTGCCTTGCATCTGGAAGAATTCGTGCATCAATTGCGCGATTTTTTTCCCGTCCTGGGCGGAGAAGGGATCTGCCAGGAGGGATTTCAGTAAGAGATAGTCCTTTGAAATCTGAACGGTCAGAGCCTGCTGTTTGATTCCCATGATCTGCGCTTTGGGATAGAGGAAAAACAGTACGGCGGCCAGGACCCCAAGACAGGCGATGGAGGGAAACAACCAGGTGCGGATGCGGCGGTACCTCCGTCTCAGGTTTACCGTCTCGGTCACATCGCGGCTCAACGACAGAAAACCGGTGATAGTGGAATGTTGATCGTGCATCGCCTTAAGAACGGTCGATACATAACGGATCCCCTTGTCCGGGTGCGTGATCCTGAACGTCCTTTCATTGCCGGCCTGCGTTGTCCGCAGTTCCCTGACAAGTTCGCGGTACGCCTCCGGATCCTGGTAAATCTCTTCCACCGGACGGGTGTGCATTTTTTCCCAGTTTGTGCCAAAGAGCTTTTCTGCGGGGGTGTTCCAGGAGATGATTCTCCCTTCGAGTCCGGTCACGATAACAGCTTCCGGTAATTGATCGCAAAACTCGCTTAATCCGTGCAAAGCCTGGGTACTCTCATCCAGCCGCTCGGCCAGAACCCGGGGAATTTTCCAGGCTAATGACGGAAACTCCTGAAGGAACTGGTTGATCTGATCTTTGGGAACGCAAACGGCCTGACCATCGCTTACGGCTCTGACGGTTGCCGTTCTCTTTGTCTCGAGCAGAAAAGATATTTCCCCGATGGATGAGCCGCTTTCGGCAACCTCCGCTATTTTCCTGTTTCCCTTGAGGATTTCCAGCTTACCGTCGAGCAGAATATACAGGTCTTTTGACTCATCTCCCTCTGAGCACAGAATATCGCCGTTATGAAAATCCACCAAGTACTTCTCTATGGCGGGATACTTGAGAAGGGTTTCGTGGGTGAAGTCCATCGCTATTTACACTCTTGAGAAAAGGTGTCTTATCATTAAAATCACCAACAGGCTTCCGTGGCATCCATAAGTAAAGCATCCGGGCACAGAGGATCCGGCTTTGCTTTGCCCCTCGAAGAGGCCACGTTCTGCAAAAGTTCAAAGGTGACTAACATTAACATTATCCTCGATAATAGTTCAACTATATTCCTGCTCATAAAGATGGTCAATTGTCAATTATATTTATTGACAGGACTGTTTCATTTTTTTCCGCGACTGCTGGTCGCAGATGCTAACTTTCCCCTGGCACGTTTTTTCCAATGATCCAGAAACTGTTTCAGTTCATCAAGCTTCATGGTATTTAAAACATTTTCCGGCCCGAGCCAGCCTTTCCGCGCCACCTGTACGCCAAACACAACATCCCGGAGCCCTTCACGGTTGTGGGCATCCGGATTAATGCTTAGCATAACGCCCTTGCCTTTCGCATACTGTCCCAGCCGCCAGTCCAGGTCAAGCCGCTGGGGGTGGGCATTTATTTCAATGACCACGCCTTCTTCCGCTGCCGCGTCTATAACCTTAACCATGTCAACGGCGGAAGGCTCCCGTGACAGAAGGAGCCTTCCGGTTGGATGCCCGAGCATGGTAACAAAGGGATTCCTGATGGCTTTGATAATCCGTTCTGTCATTTCAGCCTGGCTCTGATTAAAGTGTGAATGGACTGAGGCAAGCACAAAATCACACGTCTCTAAAATGCGTTCATCATAATCAAGGGAGCCGTCCGCACGGATGTCTGACTCGGTACCTTTAAATACATAAAAGCCCTTGAGCTGCCTGTTGCGCGCATCAATTTCCCGGAACAACTCCGCTAACTGGTCCGGCTTGAGCCCTCTGGCATAATGGGCGCTCTGGCTGTGCTCAGAGATTCCCAGATATGAATAGCCCATCGTGCGGGCCTCTTTTATAAGCTCATCAAGTCCGCAGGTCCCGTCGCTGTGGGTGGTGTGGACATGGAAGGTACCCCGGATATCTTTCTCCTCCACGAGCCGCGGCAGCTGGTGCTTTTCTGCAGCCTCGATTTCACCCCGGGCTTCTCTCAGTTCCGGTGGAATGTAATCCAGGTGCAAATTTTTGAAAATTTCCTCCTCGTCCGCGCAGTTGATTAACCGTTCCCCCTTAAACAGCCCGTATTCATTCATCTTCATCCCGAGACGTATGGCACGGCCTCTCATGGCAATGTTGTGCTCTTTGCTACCGGTAAAATGGTGGAGGGCAAAGGGGAACTCCTTGTCTGAAACGGTTCTCAGGTCTGCCTGAATCCCTGCTGAGGTAATAATGCTTGATTTCGTATCACCCTTTGCAATAATGCTCTCTACCAGAGGAAGTGACGTAAAAAGGTCCATGACTGCAGCGCTTTCACGGGTGCTGACCACCATATCAATATCTTTGACAATCTCTTTCTTTCTTCTGATGCTTCCCGCAAGGCTTGCCCGGATCACCCGCGGTATTCCTGACAGCTGCGATACAATGGACTCTGCCTCGGTTATGGCAATGCTGTACAGAAACTGGTTCTGATATTTCCTGATAAACCCGGTTCCCTGCAGGACTTTTTCCTGGGATTTTTTCCCAAACCCCGGCAGCTCTATGAGGCGGTTCTCATTGCAGGCGTACTCCAGCTCTCCAATGGTGCTGATCCCCAGCTCCTGGTGAAGCACTTTAATCTTTTTGGGCCCGAGGCCCGGTATCCTGAGCATATCCCGCAGGCTTTCCGGGATTTGTCTTTTCAGGTCTTCATAGTAGGAAAGTTGACCGGTAAGCACCAGTTCTGATATTTTCTGCGCCAGCCCTTCACCGATGCCTTTACTATCCCTGAGACGGTTTTCCCTGATAGCAGTGAGCAGGTCCCCGCCAAGAGATTCCACTGCCCGGGCGCCGGCATAGTATGCACGGCTCTTGAACGGGTTTTCACCTTTCAGCTCAAGCAGCGTGCCTATTTCATCGAGAATGGCTACAACCTCTTTCTTATCCATAGGTAATAAACAAGGGCCGGGGAGGGGTTTTTTAATGTATGCTTATTTCAGACGCTCACCCCCAGAGAAACAGGCCGGTTGTTTCATCATACCTCCTCACCGGCGGCTCTCCGTCAAGTTCCTGCAGATGGAGTTCTGCTGCGAAGATGGTAGTTGGCGACATGAGGTGTCCGCCGAAGCAGGCACCGTCCCCATCACCAAAAAGGACATGGGCATGAACAAAGAGGTTTTCTTCCTTTATTGAAACATTGCCCAGACAGGAAATAATTTCATATGCCCCGTCCCTGATGATTGTCCGGTAGCGTTTGTGGTCCTGTTCATAATATCCAAAG
>CAIYCZ010000564.1 GCA_903924805.1 uncultured delta proteobacterium
AGCTCCTTTGTTTAAGTCAGCTTATAAGCAAAATAGCCTCCATCGCTTATTGGTTGCAATTTACCATAAGATATAATAAGTAATACAAAGAGGAGGGCTCCATGGGGTTCAGGCTTGACCACATCGGTCTGGTTGTCGAAAATATAAAAGAATTTGCTGAAACACTTTATGCTCTTGGTTTAAAACCAGGAACAGAACAAGTTCCAAACCCCTTGCAAAAGGTATCTGCATCATTCGTGAACGTAATAGACGGCCAGGATGTGTATATCGAACTCCTTGAACCAACCGACAGTTACTCGCCCATAATAAACTTTCTCAAAAAAGAAGGTGGCGGGTTACACCACCTATGTTTTGAGGTGGATGATATTGAGGAAACATCGGCTAAGCTTGTGCACAAGGGATTTCAAATGGTCTCCCCCCCGGAGGATTGTGCTGCCTATGATGAAAACCTTAAACTGGAATGTAAAAACGTCACAAGGATAGCATTTTTCCTGATTTCAAAGAAAATCCTAATTGAGTTGATAGAAAAGGGTAAATAAAGAAAGGAGACAATAGAGATGTCTATCACAAGAGAAAATGCGGTTGGACTGCTCAATCAGTATATAAAGAATGACAGGATGTTGAACCACTGTTATGCGACAGAAAGTGTGATGAGGGCATTAGCACACAGATTAGGCCGGGAAGAGGAAAAATGGGCGCTTGCTGGTTTGCTTCATGATTTAGATGTGGAGCTTGTAAATGCTGATTTGACAATACACGGTCTGGAAACAGAGAAAATCCTTAAAGAGAAAGGTATGGACCCTGAAATTATTGATGCAATTGTGATGCACAATGAGACTGTGAGCAATAAAAAACGTCATACAGAATTCCAGCATGCCCTGGCAGCCGGAGAAACTATTACAGGGCTGATTATTGCCACCACCATGGTATACCCTGATAAAAAACTCGCCAGAGTAAAACCAAAATCTGTGGTTAAAAGGATGAAAGAGAAGGCCTTTGCAGCATCGGTGAGCAGGGAAAATATTATGGAATGTGAAAAGGCTGGTTTGTCTTTAGATGAGTTTGTTGAGATCTGTCTGGATGCGATGAGAAAAATCAGTGAAAAATTAGGCTTATAAGGAAATAAACCGTAAGTGTCCGATAATTGGTTTACCCATCTCAATATACTGGAGAAAAGGTTATACCAGCTGATAATCGCAAGACTCAATGGCGACAGGATTGAATCTCAAGGGTATCAGAAAAATATCATAGAGCTTGTTAAAAAGGGGATTGGCGGGTTCATTCTGTTTGGCGGTGAAAAGGATAAGGTAAGGAGATTCATTCACCACATCCAGTCTATCTCAAAAATACCACTGTTTATCGCATCCGATATTGAACACGGCGTGGGTCAGCAGATTATAAACACTACCATGTTCCCGTGTCAGATGGCTTTTGCAGCAGCTATTGATAAGGGCTCCCCTGAAGATGTGACAATTTTAAGGGATGCACTGAAGGCTATCGCTAACGAGGCAATTGACTGTGGAATCAATATGCCTCTCACTCCTGTGCTCGATGTGGACCAGATGCCTGATAACCCCATTATATGTACAAGGGCATTTTCCGATAAGCCTCAGGTTGTGGCATGGTTTGGTTCAGAATACATAAAAGCAATCGAAGATGCAGGGCTCTTAAGCTGTACGAAACACTTTCCGGGCCACGGTAATACATCGATCGACTCTCATATTTCCCTTCCCATCATAACCAAAACTAAAGAAGACTTACTGAGTGCAGATATCATGCCTTTCATGCAGGCAATAAAGGATGGCGTAAGCTCAATCATGGTCGGCCATTTAAGCATTCCCTCCATTGATAGAAAACCTGCGAGCCTGTCAAAAAAGGTCATTACTGATCTACTGAGAAAAGAGCTTGGCTTTGAAGGTCTGATACTTACAGATGCCTTAATGATGAGCGCCCTCAAAGATGCAGGGGATGTTCCAGTTGAATGTGTAAATGCAGGGGTTGATATTTTGCTCCACCCTGCCGATGCCGATGATACGGTGAGCAAACTTGTGTCGGCGATCGAAGCAGGTAAGGTTAAAGAAAAACAGATAGATACTGCTATGAGCCATATTGCAAAAGCGAAGGAGAAACTCTTACCCCGGTTAAAGGAATTCGATTCCCGGCTCCCGGCTCCCGGCTCACAGGGGTTGATTACCCCGGGCACAAAAAACTTTCTGAGCAGATTTCTGACATGTCTATAACCCTTCTAAAAGATAAGGATAATTTTCTACCAATAAGAGATACCGGTGGTATTCATATTGTATTTGCAGGGGACAGCACGTTATATGAATCTTCTCCTTTGAAAGATTATTTTTCACGGTCCATTGGCTTGGATAGAATAAAGGACAAGATAGCCCTCTTTGCTATATTCACAAATGTTGCCGCATGGAAAGGAAGTTCTGGTATAAATATGAGGGAGCAAGAACGCATTATAGGGTTAATACAACATACAAAAACATCCATAGTCATTGCTTTTGGAAGTCCATACATCCTGAAGCATTTTAAAGAAGCCGATGTACTTATTGCGGCGTATGATGGAACAGAGCAGGCACAACGTGCTGTTCTAAAATGCCTGATGGGAGAAAGGCCGTTTAAGGGAAGGCTTCCGGTGAGCATTTATGAGTGAAAAATTAACCCCCTATTTTAAAATATTCTATAGCCGCCGTATGGCGGTGATGGTGCTGCTGGGTTTTTCATCAGGTCTTCCCCTTCCGCTCACCAGCGGCACGCTCCAGGCATGGCTGACCATTGCTGGTGTGGATTTACGCACTATTGGTATCTTTTCACTTGTGGGACTGCCTTATACAATAAAATTTCTCTGGTCACCACTTATGGATCGTTTTGTGCCACCGTGGCTTGGAAGGCGCCGTGGCTGGATAATCCCAACCCAGCTTGCTTTAATGCTCGGCATTACCTCCATGGTACTTGTTTCGCCACAGTATGCACCACTGGCGCTTGCCTTATTGGCGCTTATCGTTGCATTCACCTCTGCCTCTCAGGATATAGTTGTGGATGCGTATCGCACTGACCTTCTGCCCGAGGTTGAGCGCGGCATAGGGGCTGCAACCTTTATAATGGGTTATCGCATTGCCATGCTCGTTGGAGGTGCCCTTGCGCTCATATTGTCTGACCAGATAGGCTGGCAAAATACCTACCTTATTATGGCCGGATTAATGATAGTGGGTGTGTTCGGCACATTTTTAGGTCCGGAACCTGATGGAAAAATAACCCCACCAAAGAATCTGCGAGAGGCAATATGGGGTCCCTTGAAGGATTTCTTCTCCCGCCCCAGGGCATTAATTATTCTGCTATTTATTGTGCTCTATAAATTAGGGGATGCATATGCAGGAAGCATGACTACCCCATTCCTCCTCCGTGGGATTGGTTTTTCTGCAACAGACGTAGGCACAATAAACAAAGGTATGGGGTTTGTCGCCTTGATTGTTGGGGCTATGTATGGAGGGGCCATAATGATAAAGCTCGGCCTGTTCCGCTCGCTCATGATATTTGGACTGTTACAGATGGTGTCCAACCTTTCATTTATGGTGCTTGCATGGACAGGAAAAAACTACGGAGTGATGATATTTACGGTGGCATTCGAAAACCTGTCGGGTGGTATGGGGATGGCAGCCTTTGCTGCATTCATTATGGCATTGTGCAATAAGCGTTATAGCGCCACACAATTTGCACTCCTTTCATCGCTCTCTGCACTTGGTCGGGTCTTTATCTCACCCACATCCGGATATGTTGTGGAATCGACAGGATGGGCAATATTCTTTTTCATCACAACCCTCACCGCCCTGCCAGGGCTACTGCTTCTCTGGTGGCTTAAGGATGAGATCACAAATTTAAAACAGGAATAAAGGCTCGCCGGAACGCTCTTTCTCCGCTCCGGGTACC
>CAIYCZ010000565.1 GCA_903924805.1 uncultured delta proteobacterium
TTCCTCTGCTGCGGGCGCTTGTAGATAAAGATAGACGGCCCGGCCGTTTTCTGCTTCTCGGTTCCGCATCCCGTGATCTTGTGAGACAAAGCGGTGAAACTTTAGCCGGGCGCATCCATTACCTTGAGCTGACGCCGTTTACTTTGACTGAACTTGAGAGCAGCACGGGCAAAAAAGGATGGGATTTTAAAAAACATTGGTGGCGTGGCGGCTTCCCTCCTGCATTTCTTGCGAATACCGACGCGCAGAGTGATGCCTGGCGCAGAGATATGATTCAGGATTATCTGAGCCGTGATATCCCCGCATTTGGTTTTACTATTCCCATACCGGCCATGGCACGCTTCTGGAAGATGGTAGCCCATTATCATGGCGGACTTCTTAACGCATCCAAATTCGGGCAATCAATGGATATGTCGCATAACACCGTTCGTAAATACATCGACATTCTGGAACAAACTTTTATGGTGCGAATCTTAAGGCCGCTGGAGATCAGTCTCAAAAAACGCCTGGTTAAATCACCAAAGATATACTTGCGTGACAGCGGGCTTTTGCACACTCTTATGGAAATTGATAATATGACAGAACTTTATGGGCACCCTGTGTTTGGAGCTTCGTGGGAGGGCTGGTGTATTGAACAACTCATTACGAAGCTTCCCCTGTGGCAACCATTTTTCTATCGAACATCATCGGGAGAAGAGATTGATCTGGTTTTGACAAAAGGCAGAAAAAGACTGACTTTTGAAATCAAGGCATCCCTGACGCCTCATCTTTCCAAAGGCTTTTCCGATACGATGGCAGCACTAAAACCAGAACGCACCTGGGTCGTATGTCCTATGACTGATCCAGGTTATCCCATTCAAAGCGGAGCGCGTGTTGTGGGCATCAATGACTGCCTGAAAGAAATGGATGCGTTTTTACCCCGTTAGAGATGAATCCTGTTAGAGATTAAATGACTTATGCACTATTTTTATGTTTCAATAAGCGCTGAGGATGGTAAATCATAGAAGAAATGTAATAATTGTTTCCTGTCTCTAACGGGATGCAATAATTTATGCACTATGTTTACGTATTAAAAAGCACCAGAGACGGTAAATTCTATACAGGATGCACTGAAGATTTACGGAAGCGTTATCGCGAGCATAATGACGGCAAGGTGAGCTCTACAAAAGGACGAGGGCCTCTTGAATTAATATATTATGAGGCCTCATTAGATAGAACAGATGCTTTTACAAGAGAAAAGTATTTAAAAACAGGGATGGGTAAACGTTATTTGAAGAATCGGCTAAAACGCTTCCTATCCCGTACGACGAGCCTACGGGATGAATGAGGTAACCGTGGCAGATGAAACCGAATGACAAGCCAAGGGGAAAGAAACAAAAAAGCGGGGATTCATCCCGTTAGAGATGAACGGGTTAATGCATTATGATTGAGTTTCAATAAGCACCTAAAATGATAAATATACATTGGAGTCCTAATTGAAGAAGATCTCTAACGGGATTAAAAGCTGGCCTGAGGGCGACCGGCCGAGGGAGAAGTTGCTGAAGAAA
>CAIYCZ010000566.1 GCA_903924805.1 uncultured delta proteobacterium
CAAAGCCCGGAAGGGGGCAACATCCATGTATTGGGACGCAGTACGGGTTCAATGACTCTCGACGACCATACGAGCGCCGTGCTTTACGGTACCATGTTGCTCGGGTTGACCGAAACGATAAACGCGTATACGTTTAAATCAAATGATCAGACATACACAATGAACGGGGCTCCTTATATTTCGCTTACCGGGACATTTACACTTCTGCCGGGGGGTGTCATGTTTGGGACAGCTTCCAGCATGCAGATCGGAGGCGGTGTCAGGGTAACCAGCACGGGTTTTGACCAAACCATCAACTTCAACCTTACTATTAACATTAACTCAAGCGGTACAGGAGGTGATGTAAGCGGGACTATCGGTGGAGTGCAGGTCAATTACAAACTATAAGCAGTCAGCTCCTGTTGAAACAACCACGCTTAAGGATGATTCTGTTATGATTTCAAAATCCGGTGACAAGAAACTGATCATTATATCTGTTTTCTTGGTTTTTTTATTGTTCGCAGATAAAACATCTGCCTGTACAACATTTGTTATTTCGGGCAAACATACGGCTGACGGGAAACCCGTCAGCCAGGTCAGACCTGCCTCGATCATGCTTACCGCATACAGTACTACCCTTCTGGCCGATGGGGAAGCCCATACAATGCTGAGAATAGCAGTTACCGACAGCAGTATGCACGAGATTGCATCTGCCGGGGATTCGATCCGGATTTATATGACCGGTGAAGGGAAACTTAAGGCTGCCGACGGCAGAGAACTTGTTTTTCTCACTGATACCGCAGGCCGGCAATACGCCGTATGCAGCCTGGAAAAAGGCATAGAGGGCGTCGAGGCGGTTGATCCGAAACTACCGGTGATGCTGCATCTTGCCCTGGGCGGACAAAATGAGGAGGCTGTTTTCTGGCTCGACAATATGATTGCCCGGGGCGTGAAATTCGATATCATCGGGCTCTCCTACTATCCCCGCTGGCACGGAACCCTTGAAAACCTTAAATTCAACCTGAATGACCTTTATGAAGAATTAAACAGAATGAACAAATAAACATACCATGTCAACATCATTAAAAGGCACAAAAACAGAACAGAACCTGCTGAAATCATTTGCAGGAGAGTCACAGGCCAGGAACCGCTATGAGTTCTTTGCCAGCGTCGCAAAAAAAGAAGGCTACGAGCAGATCGCTGCCATTTTCATGGAAACATCAAACCAGGAAAAAGAGCACGCAAAACGCTTCTTCAAATTCCTCGAAGGCGGGATTACCGAAATTACGGCATCTTACCCGGCAGGGATCATCGGGACCACAAAAGAAAACCTGAAAGCCGCAGCCGAAGGGGAACACGAAGAGTGGTCAGATCTGTACCCTAACTTTGCAGAAGTTGCAAAAGAGGAAGGGTTCATGGAGGTCGCAGTCGCTTTTCAAATGATATCAAAAGTTGAAGCAGAGCATGAACGCCGGTACCTGAAGCTTCTGCAAAACGTTTCAGAAGACAAAGTGTTTGTGAAAGACGGCAAGGTTTGGTGGAAATGCCTGAATTGCGGCTATGTGTATGAATCTGCAAAAGCCATGGAAAAATGCCCGGCCTGCCTGCATCCTAAAGCATATATGCAGGTAAGAGAGGATAA
>CAIYCZ010000567.1 GCA_903924805.1 uncultured delta proteobacterium
CCCTGACAGCAGTGAGCAGGTCCTCGTCAAGAGATTCCACTGCCCGGGCGCCGGCATAGTATGCACGGCTCTTGAACGGGTTTTCACCTTTCAGCTCAAGCAGCGTGCCTATTTCATCGAGAATGGCTGCAACCTCTTTCTTATCCATAGGTAATAAACAAAGGCCGGGGAGGGGTTTTTTAGTGCCACAACAATGTGCTCAGCACTTTTACACGGTAATCTGTTCATATGAACCAGCCCTCCCTAATCATTCAAGCAAGTGTATCTCCGCTGCCATTGTTTCCAGATCAAGGATTGCAACGGTTGCTTTTCCCCGTAGCCATCCTCCTGCCTCGCCAGGGTTAATAACCAGTGGCTGCCCCTGCCGCACATCAACATCATGGGTATGACCGTATATAATAACATCAATGTTTTGCGCCTGCATAAGGTGATCAAGACATCCCGGCTCATGCATCAGAAGAAATTTTTTCCCCTGAAAAGAAAAGCTGCGCGGGCCTGGAACCAAGGTACCTATATTTTTAAAGCTGTTGCTCAACCCAATCCGTTCTCCATCATTATTACCGAAAACCATCTCCATGGGGCAGGTGAGCAGTTTAAAATCCATGACCGTAAACGGAGATACCAGGTCTCCTGCGTGGATAACCAGAGAAACCTCGTGTTTATTAAACAGCGCAACAGCCTGTGCTATGTTTTTTCTATTGTCATGGGTATCAGAGATAATACCAATAAGACTTTTTTTCATAGGAACCTCAGTTAGTTACTATGTTTTTTTATCACACAGTTTATTTGGGTTTACAATAAAATTCGCCGATAATTCAAATTTTTAATTGACATACAAGCTATTAAATTATTATTATAATAAATATTAATCAACGCACGTCTATTAATACAGATAGTTTTTATATTCCTGACCGTTGAACTCTTGAAGGCAGAAAAACCTGCTCTTTTAGAGTAATTAATAATCCATTTTTTAGGAGATAGCACGTGAAACGTACAAAAAAATATTTAAGTATAATCACCAGTATCCTCCTGCTGTCAGTCTGCTGTCCGCTCGCTACCCATGCCCAGAATAATACCACTGACCTTGGTACAAACTATAATGTTGTGGTGCTTGCCAGTGGTCTTACCCGCTCATTCACCTATACGCTCGGTGACGTTATCTGGAATGACTATAGCGCTTTTCATACAGCCATTATCCTGACGGTAGGAGCCGGCACCCTGTCATTCAGCGTGGCAAGCGCATCATCACTGGGAGAACATGGGGATATCCTGTATGCGACCGCAGGGTTCATAGGAATAAGTCCCATAGCTGATGCTGACTATGGTTCCGGAAGTATCAGTGGGAGTGTGGATGTTCCTGATGTGGGCGTGGGAGTATTGTTTACTGCAATTATTGCAGCATTTTCCGGCCCTGATTTTCCCGTGACCATGAGCATGCATTTTTCCTTATCCAAATAATAATTAATCAGATCATTGTATCATTCTGTTCGGTCAATCGACAGGTGAGTTAGAGTACCTATACGTTTCACAAAAAAGAGAAGTCTTGAGAATTCTGTGAAACTTTCTCAGGACTTCTCTTTTTATATGTATACGGACCTCGACGTACTTGCCAAAGTATGTTATCTCAATAACCATAACCCCCATTAGAATTCACGAGGTAAAACATGAAGCGATATTTGTACGGCATAGTGTATATCAGTATAATAATTTTTCTGGCAGGACAAACAGCATATGCTTTTATGATACATGGCCAGAACTGCGTACCTGACGAGCTCCTCGTTAAGTTCAAGCAGGGAACTGCTGAAGACATACAGGCCCGTATTCTCCAGGAGCTCGGTGCTCTGAGCATCAAACCTTCCTACAAAAACCGGTTTAAAGTGGTTAAGATTCCCGAAGGCATGCTTGAGAAAATGCTGTCCCTGTTTTCCCGTCATCCTGCCGTGGCCTATGC
>CAIYCZ010000568.1 GCA_903924805.1 uncultured delta proteobacterium
GGCTAAGGATGCTTATTTTAAAAGCAATCAGGTTAAGGAGGGACTTGCGGTAATCAATTCCCCGTGGGCAGACTAATAGTAAGTTTCATTGTTTTTCGTAATTATTTTGAAAATACTATCTTTGGTTATATCCAAAAAATCCTTACGCTTCACGCTGTCATCAACTAACACAATGTCTCCGCGCTGTGCCAGAGAAAAGTCTTCATTTTGTTCATAGATGTTTTTGTTAAGCCGCCGCAGCAGTATCCGTTCTCTGCCGTTGCAGACAAACAGTCGTTCTTCCCCCCTGTTCCTTATGGGGTAGCTCACCACCCTCCAGATTTTTTCCTGGGGCAGATCCCGATAGAGATCGCAAATGCTTTTCCCATCTTTTCTGAAGGTAAAATAGCTGTACTGAATTCCTTTGCCCTTGGTAAATCCAGTGCTTTGATCAATCACCGTAACTATGTGTGGCGGATTCCAGGTTAGTTTTTGATGACACCAGTCCTTCAGGTTATAAAATGCCGGGCACTGACCCTGAGCAAGGCAGGGAGCATAAAGTCTAAGAGATGGTTGTTCAATGAGAATATCCCTGAATCGAATTAGATTTCTGGAAGGCTTCCTGGTGCCGGGATCAATCAGTATCAGCGTCCCGTGAGGCGCAAGCAGTTGCTCAAGCACCTGCGCAAGCAAGGAAGCTGTTTCACTATCTAATTCAGCAAGAACGTTTCCGGCAATGATGAAATCAAACTGTTTGTTTTTGGGCAGCAGCGGGAAGGGGAACCGGGGTGAGGTAATAGAACCTGATTTTAAATTTAGACTCCCGTGCGTCTGCGCAGGAAACGCACCTGATGAGATATATTCTGCGATAATCTTTTTTGCTGTGGATACATTCTCTTCCACCTGATCCACGCCCCACAGTTCAACATTCTTTATCTGCGGAGGCACGGCCGCTTTATTTTTTGCAATATACTCCAGAAAACCAAGCAAAAACGTCCCCGGCCCGCAGCCCAGATCAAGTATCGAAACAGAAGTTCCCTCAAAGCATTTTATGTTGGGATGGGAGAACAACTCATCCAGCACCGGATGCAGCTTCACCAGATTAACCGGCAGATAATAGAGAAGATACGCCCTGCGCAATTCTTCCTTTTTAAAAAGCTGCCATTGAAGACTACTCTCTGCTGAAATGTATTGATCTGAAATAGCGTGAACTGCTTCAGCTAATCTTCTGATCTCTTTTGAACGGCGGTTAATAGGAAGCGTTAATCCGGCGTGGTTAAGGAGTATCTTTTCGAGGGAGGATGAAATTTCTGAGATTCTACTCTGCATGAAAAATTTTATAAATCTAAAGGTCTCTTGGCTCCATCAAGATTTTCACTCCGTCGCTAATTTGTCTAATTCTTGCAGGAGATAAAGTTCCTATTTTATCAACGAGGTCTGATTTATTAATTGTTACCATTTGTGTTATATTTGCAACACAGTCTTTTTTAAGATTTCCCTCACCCTTTTTTAATAAAACATTTCCCGGTGCTTGAGCCCGCTTCAGATTAGATGTTAGAGCGCAGAGAACAACAGTATTAATTTTACTTCTATTGAAAATATTGTTTTGGATGACCACATGAGGGTGTCTGTATCCAGGCTCTGAACCCTTAGGGGCACCAAAATCAATCCAGAAAATGTCTCCCTGTTTTATACTCAGAACGGCTCCTTTAAAACTTTTTTGGCATAATACCTTTTGCCTTTTTCTCTTACTGCTTTCTCTTCGAAGGTCTCTACCTCTGAATATGCATCATTAAGGGACTTCAAGAGCTGTGCTGATTTGAGTTTCTCCAGAAACTCTTTCAGTGCGATAACAAACACTTCACTTCTGGAGTAATGGTACTCTTTGGCGAACTTCTCCAC
>CAIYCZ010000569.1 GCA_903924805.1 uncultured delta proteobacterium
GCATTCTCGTAAGCCTTTTTCAGGTTGTTCCATGGGAAAGTCCGTTATTGAGGAAGATGTCATGAAAAACGTTCGCTGTTGCAGAGCACAGATCCACCTTAAAGAAGCTCATTTTTTGTCTTGACAACCCAGACCACCTTACTTTGATGATGATATGTGTAGTTATTGTTACCTTTATATTGCTCTATTTTATTGCCAGTCGCAATATAATCTCCCAGGAAGTAATGCATCCCAAAAGTTTAGAATATTTGCTAGGCACCTATGATATTATGAATGAAGCTAACACCCAGTTACATCCCCGAGGGGCGTAGGGCAAAAATAATGGAAGAGTGGGGCGCTTTAGGAATTCATTCTCTTGCCGAGTTCAACAAAATATATAAGAAGCTTTCCAAGCAAGCCAGGAGAGAAAGGCAGCGCAGGCCAAACAAGGAAAACAGGTTTTTTCATCCCACACTTGGGATGCTGGTGCCCTGAACGGTGTTTCTATGGTTCCATTCTTTAATCTTACAAAACAGTATAATACAATTAAATCAGAGATTGACGAAGCAACGGCGCGGGTGATGAAAAAGGGCTGTTTTATTCTCGGTCCCGAGGTGGCTGCTTTTGAAAAAGAATTTTCTGAATATATCGATACCAAATATGCGATTGGAGTTGGCTCTGGAACTGAGGCGCTGCACATTGCATTGCTTGCGCTCAGCATAGGGACTGGAGATGAGGTTATCACGGTGCCAAACACCGCTGTTGCTACGGTGGCTGCAATTGAACTGACCGGCGCCCACGCAGTGCTCTGTGATGTCAGAGCTGACTCGCTAACGATTGATGCAAACAAACTTGCCAGCGCAATCACACGCCGGACACGCGCAATAATTCCCGTGCATCTCTTTGGACAGAGTGCAGATCTCGATCCGATTCTTGAACTGGCGAGGAAACACAAACTGTTCGTTGTCGAAGATTGCGCCCAGGCGCATGGCGCAACATATCAGGGCAAGCGCGTTGGAACGTATGGCGATAGCGCTATATTCAGTTTCTACCCGACAAAAAACCTCGGCGCTTATGGCGATGGCGGTGCAATCGTTACCAATAATGCGCAGCTTGCTAAACGGATGTATCTTATTAGACAGTACGGCTGGAGTGAACGCTATACTAGCCACATCAAGGGGATAAATTCGCGGCTCGATGAATTACAGGCAGCGATTTTGAGAGCTAAACTCCGCCATCTCGATGAGTGGAATGAGGCTCGAAGAAAATGGGCAGCCCTTTATACTAAACTGCTGCATACTGTTACCCCGCCGCGTGAAATGCCATACGGAAAAGCAGTTTACCATCTGTATGTCATTCAATCTCCGCGCCGCGATCAACTGGCCTCTCATATGAAGGCATGCGGAATAGCCACTGCAATTCATTATCCGGTACCTATTCACTTACAGCCTGCATATGCGAACCTGGGTTATCGAGTTGGTGACTTCCCGGTTGCAGATAAACTGGCGGGAGATATTCTCTCACTGCCACTATACCCTGAGCTGTCACTGGATGAAGTGCGTGTGGTAGCATCTGCGGTAAACGGATTTGCCTGATGTTCCGTTTTTAGCTACACGATCACAGTGAGTGATTGTGGTGTCACTGCAGATATGACTGTGTCATCAGTGTCTATATCTTTTTCATCACACAAAATAACGAACTGCCCCAGGGTTTCCATAAAAAACGATTTTCTATTTCCGTTATGACAAATAGAACCGTATTAAGCCATCCCGGAGGCAGCGCAATGTCCGATTTAATTTCTATGTTTCTATTGCGCCGCAGTTTAATCCGCTGAATTGTTCTCGCGAAAAAAATTATTGGCGATAAAAGAAAAGGCCAATATGTACGTTGGACAGTCATAAATTTTTTATTGTCAAATAGTTTCTTTACGTCGGCTTTCGAAAAACGATAGCCAATTCCCACACTCAGGTCATGGATACCGCTGAATGCTTTGAGTGATGGCACATTGAGAATAACGATGCCCCCCGTTTTTAAAAGATAGCAAAAAGCTTCGATAGCTTCCTTTCTCTGCGATTCATCCAAGAAGTAGAACACATCATTACTGATCATAACATCAATGGATGCGGGGTCAAAATGATGTAAGATATTCACAATGGAGTCTCTGAAAATATTTAATCCTTTTGATCTGCAGATAGCAACGGCATCCTCTGCCACATCAAATCCCGAGACGTTTTTTAAGCCGTTTTTTTGTAAAAATTGAATGAGTCCGCCTGTTCCGCACCCTGCATCAACAATTACTATTTCATGAGTGAAATATGTTTTTTTAATCGCCCGAAGAACCAGACGGTGAAGCGATGCATACCACCAGTACCTACCTTCTACTGCAGCCATCTTAATATATTCTTCTTTTCTATTGAGCATATAACCTTTAGCATATTATTTTGTTAATATAACCGGGTTTGCTTATAAAAGGCGTGCATCTTCCGGATGCATTTTCTAATATACGATATATGTAGGTTATGGTTCATGACTAGAGCAATGGGTATTTACATGAGCACCACGGCCTCTCCTACCCTTAATCCGAATAGGTCCCTAAATAACTTCCATCAATTTCAGCTTCATCAAAGAATGGTGATTGTTGTTCACAATAGGTAGCAATTCGTTTGCGAATTTCTATAGGGTAGTTGAATAACCGTATTTGACTTTAGTTGAGTAATTGATGCGAGTTGAGATGTATCTAAATCCAGGGCCAGGAGCTTTAAAGTATCTAATTTTTACCTCTGAAATTCTTGCACGATTTGCATAGCTGTTCTTGCGCCTCATGACGAGGGATCGCACATTTTATCTGTGTTGTTCTTCTCATAACCTTAAAAAATATCAAAACTTTGCAACTATTTACACTGATTATTTCTTGGTCACAGGAATATTTGGTGATACCCGGCATTTATATAAGTTTTTCATCAGTATGGCTCGCAAAGGCAATCTCTATAATATAATGTAATGCGGCTGCTGGGAGTTTCATTAAAACCCTTAAAACCGAGGAAATCTATCTCTGGGAATACCGCACCCTCTCTCTTGCTGATGTTTCCCTAAATCCACCGCCTAAATTTAACGCCGCAGGATTTTCAATGTCGTGGGGCCTGTTTTTTAAAAAAACAGGGCCACGCCGGCAGCGGTGCTCAAAAACTGACCAGTTACCCGCCCCACGAGCTGTTTCCGGGCGCAACTATCCTATCGCTATGGAGTTCTACTCTTGCATGAGACGGCCTTTGACTGTTAACCGGATGGAACCGGCACCATCAGAGCTATCCTTCTTCGGGCTTCAATCAGCACACCAAGCGACGGATGATTCCTGGTTAAGCGTATTATGAGACTGCGTGAACGCTCAAC
>CAIYCZ010000570.1 GCA_903924805.1 uncultured delta proteobacterium
AGCTCGATCATGCGCTCAAGCAGTTCATCACCCGGGATGCCTTTGAAGTTTTTACAGATCAGCTCCTTTGCAAACAGGCGCGCGATGTAGCGGATTTTAAGGGCCCTGTTTTTTGACGTGAAAACAAAGTCGCGGTGGCCGTTGTTGATGACGATGACATTCTGTTCCTCGTCATAGCAGGAGCGCCACAGCTCACCCGGAGCCTTTTTATACGTATAGCCGGGAAGTCCCTGACGGGTCTCGGGAGACCGGGTGCTTTCAGGAAGAAGGGAGTCAGTGACGGTGATCATTGCTTCTGCGGAACAGATTATATCCCCCTGGGCAGTGGTTACCCTGATTCTTGTCAATCCCGGGTTCTGATCTGCCGTAAAGGTTGCTATTTCACTTCCACCTGACTCAAGTTTTCCTTCACCCTCGGTGATTTCCCAGAGGAATGAAAGGTTATCTTCAACCTGTTTTTTGTTTCGATCCCTGGCCATGGCACGAAACGTTCTGGTCTCTCCCACCGGCATGACACAGGACTGCGGCATGATCCTGACGCTGAAGAGCGGGCCAGCAAACTCAAAAAACTGTTTTTGAACGGCTTGGGCAGGTGTGGAAACGGATACCGGGGAAGCACTATCATCCAGCATGTCGGGAAGGGTTGAGCGGGGTTTGGAGGTTCCCTGCCGGTTTTGTACATGAATGTCAAACCAGTCATATTCCTCCGCAGGCAAAGACAGCACGGCTTCCTTCAGCGCTTTTTGGACGGAGCGTAAAATTTTGACGCTGGCACGCTCTTCTTCAGCCCGGCGCTGCCCGTCAATAATTTCAATGAGCTGTTGCTCCGCAGGGACAAGGGCGTCGACCAGCGCCTGTAATGCTTCATCATGGATGACGCCGCTGCGGGTTCCCGGAGTCAGGTTGAGAAACGGAGCATCGACAATTCCCTGCAAATAGGGAGACAACCAAGGCTCACGGTTAAAGACATCAAGCTCTCGCAGATCCTCAAGGATGCGCGTGCCTGACCGGTACAGACTGACATGCCCCTGGTTTTCAGGTTCGCCCAGGTAAATTTCCGTATACATGTCTCCGAATGGTGATTGCACCGGGCCGAGGTTATGCAGCAGCCGCCCGGTAAACTCGCGCGGCTCAACAATAAACTCTTTGCGCGCTCTGCGGTCGATAACCTTTATCGTGACACCGGACGTGCGAATCCGGTCACGCAGCTCTGATGCCAGATACCACTGGATTTTATCTCCGCTGAGCTGCCGCACCACCGGCAGCAAAGGTTTTATGACAAGCTCAACCCCTGCAACGGGCAGCAGCGCCCTCTTTTCCTGCACGGTATAACCGGGATCCCCTTTTGACATACGCATCCGGTAGTTCCGACTGTCAGCGCCTGATGATGTCATCATAAGCTCTTCGCCTACGGTCCAGAAGCTGAGTAGTCCTATACCGAATTCACCCTGAAGGCCTTCAGCGCCTTTTACCCTCATCTCGCGTTTAATGGAATCACAAATGTGCGTTGCAACATAGGCAAAATCCGGAAGCCCTGAATCGGTATGATGAATGCCCTCGCCGTCATCGATGATTTTTAGGAAATGCTCTCCGCGCTCCTGGCCGCGTATAATGGTTATATTTTTGGCTCTGGCATCAATACTGTTTTCAACAAATTCCGCAATGGCTTTCAGGGGATTGGTTTGAGAAAGGGCTATAATAGTGATTGCATTCCAGTTGTCCCCGATGCGCAGCTTGCCTTTGTGCTGATTAATCTTTTTTATCGACACGGTTTACTCCCTGGTTTATATGACAGGTGTAACTTGCAAAAAATATATCATAGTGTACATTCCTATTTATCGCAATCTGAATTTATTTCTCAGGAGACTGCGGCGCTCGAAAATAGCTTGCAGCACTTCTGTCTTGACGGACTATCGTTCCAATTGTATTATCAGCCTTATACGGAAAATGCGGATAATATTATTGTCATAACTGCTGCAAAAAAAAGGAAAGGATGGAGGAGGTGATTTTACATGAAAATTGAATATGATAAAACCACCGATGCCCTGTATATACAGTTAAAGGAAGCTTATGTTGCTGACAATATAGATATAGAGGAAGGCGTTTCGATTGACGTAGATGAAAAAAGGCATATTGTCGGTATTGAAATCCTTGATGCGAGCAAAAAATTATCTTTAAAAGATATCGTAAATATTACAATAGAAAATCTTCCTGTTGAAAAAGCTGAAGCTGCCATTGCTTAAGAAAGTAGGCAGAGGTCATGAGAAAAAGGCTCAAGAAAAAGAAGCGAAGCTGCTCTCTGTGCAAACCACACAAGATGCAAATATCCAACCGATGGAAAGACAAAGAACTGTTTTTGTTAAAGCAGGCAGAAAAAGAGATATATTCTTTTAGCAGCAGAGTTAAAGGGGACAGCTGTGCCCTTTTATCGACCCCCACCGCACCTTTCACTATTTAATAAAGCAAATTTGTTAAGCCTGACCTCAAGGATTTTCGAATCTGTATTAAAGCC
>CAIYCZ010000571.1 GCA_903924805.1 uncultured delta proteobacterium
AGCAGCTCTACTTCAAGAACATCCGAGCCGGCATTGGGCTCTGTTATGCCCATCGATATTATACACGGTATACCTGTCTTTTCTCCATTTACTGTTTCACGCAAAATCTTGTTGATATGACGCATATTCCAAGTACTTATAAGGGTTGCCATGCCCAGGTAATGCACAGCCACCAGATTGGCAATGCCTACGCATACCGATGCCAGTTCCTCGCAAAAGGGAGCGAGTGAAGGGAAACATAGGCCTTTGCCCCCAAACATCTTTGGTTCCCACAATGTAAAAAGTCCCCATCTGTTTGCTTCCTCCACCAGGTCCCTTGGCAGGTAATCAGGGTCTTCCATCAGTTTAAGGTCCAGTTCCAATGAGCGTGGCCTGACTACTTCATCATTAAACTTCCTCGCAAGAGCTACAGCCATGCGGGTCTCTTTGATCATCGCATGTGGGAGCTTAGGTACAGAAAGGAGACTGCACATTATGTCTTCAAACCTCGGCTCTCTCATCAAAAGCTCTTTTTGTCCTTCAACTGTGATCATATGCTCACCTCCTTGCTAAAGATCTTATATAACAACCATCTCACCGGACACAGGAGCATCTCTAGCCCGTTTAAGATAAGTGGGTTATCAATCAAATGCCTATTTTTTTCCTAAAATATGTATGCACATTGCAGCTTCGCCTGTGCCCATGAACCCGCCCCCGTTTTCTGCGAGTCCTATCCGCGCACCTTCCACTTGTCTGCGTCCTGCTTCACCGCGCAGCTGTACAGTAAGCTCATACAATTGCCCGAGACCGGATGCACCGATGGGATGCCCCCGGCATTCCAGGCCTCCGCTTACATTTATGGGCAATTTTCCTCCCAGGGTAGTTGCGCCTGATTCGGCAAACGAGCCACCTTCTCCTTCGGGGCAGAAACCGAGTTCTTCGCTCTGCCACAACTCACCAAATGCGGTGGCATCATGCACCTCGGCTAAGTCAATGTCTTCCGGTCCCAAACCTGCCATTTCATATGCCTGCTTGCCGAGACGTTCCCCGATGTTCGCAAGGCCACTATCGGGAAGTGATCCAGAGGCCAGGGTAGAAGCCAGAATGCGCACAGGCCTTGTGTCAGGATATTTCTTCAGTGCCCGCTCTGAACAGATGAGCACAGCGGCAGCGCCGTCACCGATGGGGGCGCACATGGGCCTGGTAAGAGGATAGGCTATCAACTTATCCTGCAAAACTTCCTCGACAGTCATCGGCGTCTGGTATTGCGCATAGGGATTAAGTGATCCATGATAGTGGTTCTTTGACGAGATGACCGCCAGCTGCCTCTGTGTCGTGCCGTATTTTTCCATGTGCATGCGTGCTCCTAATGAATAAACGTCCATAAAGGCGGAGTGACTCTCTTTTTTATCACCGCGAGTCGCGCCGGCAGCTCCAGCATTTTTTATCTCGTCAGCCTGCATAGCCGTGATCAGGGCAGCGCCTAGATCCACGTCCATTCCAGACATAAAAGTCGAGAACATTTTCATTTTGTCCTCAGGTAACCACATCTTATCTACACCAATTGCCAGGACAAGATCATAGAGGCCTGCTTTAATGCTCATCCATGCGCCATGAACAGCGGTCGATCCACTGGCGCATGCGTTTTCCACGTTAACGATCGGTATGCCTTGGATACCTAAAGGAGCTAAAGCTACCTGACCTTTTATTGAATGCTGCCCCGTGTACATACCCCAGACAACATTGCTGAACCATGCGGACTGGATATCCTTCACATCCACACGCACATCAGTCATCAGTGCGCTTATTGCTTCTGCAGTCATTTGCTTTACTGTTTTGTCCGGATGTTTGGTGAAACGGATCATTCCGACCCCAAGTATGTAAACATTTTCACTCATTAATTACTTCCTCCGCTATTAAAAAAGTGATATTATTTAGGATCATATAACGAGGAACTTCTGTATTATTTCCCAGACCAAGAGAGGAGTTAAAGATGCGAGTCAGGCGTTCCGTGTCCTTGGTGCCTTTAGATAGTTGCGTTAATGTCATATCCAGTTGCATACCCCCTTAAATTAAAACAAGCAGCAATCAACGTTTTAAATACCCTGGCTATTTTATACCATCGGTCATTAAATTAATAATGGTCATTTTATGACAGAGGGTATAGCCTGTCAATTTAAATCTTTAACAAACTCTTTTTTGCGCGAAAACAAGACAGCCAATGGTGCTATTCTTCATGATGATAGCCAAGGCTGAGAGCTTCTATGTTAGCAGAAAGCCAATTCTTCGGTGAAAGATCTTTCAACATGGAAAGTATTGTTATACAAGTTCGGCACAATTGGGATAAAAATAGAAAGGTTGAGCCAATTGCAAAACTCTCTCCCGATATAGTTATTGAAGCATAGTACCATTGTCTACTTCTATGTTAAAGATCATGAACACCATTTATC
>CAIYCZ010000572.1 GCA_903924805.1 uncultured delta proteobacterium
CAGCACAAGCGCCTTTGACAGCAGAAGGTTGTATCTGTTCCGCTCCTTCTGCATCTCCTCAATAATTTTATTTTTTACCTCCGGCAGCGTAAGACCTTTCAAAAGCTCATTCAAATACCGTGAATATTTATCAAGCTCGTTCTGCGCTATTTCCTCTTCAGTCTCTATTACCTTGTTCTGCACCACGCCGCTCTGGGACACAAATATAACCAGTATCCGGTTTCTGCTGACGTTTATGAATTCAATGAGCTTAAAAACACTGCTGATAAACTTGGGGATAACAACCACGCTGATATTTTTTGATATGATTGAGAGTATCTGCGAGGTTTCCCTCATCAGGTCAGACAGCTCCATATCGGTAACGCTGTAGCGCTGGAGTATGTCTTCCTTTTCAGCTTTTGTGAGGCTGCGGACCTCAAGAATGCTGTCTATATAAAACCGCAGCGCCTTTTCGGTCGGTATCCTCCCGGCGGAAACATGGGGTTGCAGCAGGTAGCCCATCTCCTCCAGGTCTGCCATAACGTTCCTCAGCGTTGCAGCGCTGAGGTCTATATCGCTCTTTTTTGACAGGGTGCGCGAGCCTACCGGGCATCCGGTACGGATGTATTCGTCTATGAGGTCGTGCAGAATCTTTTTTGACCGGTCACATAAATTAATAATTTCGTCGTTTGTTTGTTTCATAAATTGAAAGACAATCCGGTTATGAGGTGAAAAGGTTAAGAGGCCAAAAGGTTTTGAATCTATTTACCTCTTTACCTTTTTACCTTTGCATCCTTTACGACATTGTACTCATTCCCTGCTCTATCGTCAAGACCATATGAATAACAATGGTTAACCTGCCTGTTGGTGAATGGGTGAATAAAAAGCCATAGACCGATTCACCGCTTTACCAATTTAATCCATCATGACCGACGGGTAATAGCACATATGAAGACGGCAGGTGCGGTGGTATGTTTCATTATATAATCTGCGGGCCTTTTCGCGAAATGATTTTTTCGCGGGCTTTTCTTTTACATAGCTCCGCAGCGTATTAAGGAACGTAACATCCTCTATCTTCCGCTCCAGGGTATTCCCCCTGCCCACAATCTTCAGGCTGGTGATGCCCATCCTGCTGAATTCATACAGCGCACATGCCCCGCAGGGATGATCGTCCACATGGACGGTTTCCCAGATTTTCTGGCGCTGCACCACCGGGGAGTTGTGGCTCACCATTTCGCTCTCGCCGGCTTCATTGATTGCCACCGCCTCAACATGATAGGTGAGCATACAGGCGTTTCTGAACATCGGGAAGATTTCTTTCCGCGCAAGTCCGTGATGGAACGTGCAGAACCCGTCAACATTGACACACCGGGAATTCATAATAAAAAGGGTTGTTTCCATGGACGGCAGGGTAGAAACAATACTCTGTATTTCTCTTATCGTTAAATGCCGGGGGAGGGTAATACGCTCTGCGCCAAGTTCTTTATAAAACTGCGCCGTCCTCCAGTTGAAAACCGTCCCGCCGGTACTCATGTGGAAAGGCATCTGGTACTTTTTATCCCGCAGATATGCCATCAAACCGTAGTCGGTAATAATCAGCGCATCAACTCCCGCATGGAGTGCGCCATCTATATATTTCATGACAAGGGGGAGCTGCTCCTGGGTATAGTAGTGCTCATTTACGGTGAAAAAGACCTTTCTGTGCAGGGCATGGCTTGCTGCCACCGCTTCCTCAAGGTCTGCAAAGCGCCTGAAATGGCCCTTGCCGGCAGGTCTCCGGTTTATGGAAATAACCGGGTACTTCTCATACCACTCCTCTTCCAGCAGTCCGCAATAAAATTCATCTGCGCCCGCTGCAGCAAGCTGCTCAACTTCTTCGATAGCATCTAAGGGAGATAATATTTTCATTGTAATAATTTACCGCAGAGGACGCAAAGCGCGCAGAGAGAACAAAATTTCAGTTTGTATGTTTATTGTTAACTACAAACCAGAAACCACAAACTATAAACTTC
>CAIYCZ010000573.1 GCA_903924805.1 uncultured delta proteobacterium
CCCCCCGCAATTCCTGGCAAAATATACCTCCACTCCCGAGGGATATATTCCGGTCAATGACACCGGCCTTTTTCTTTCCAAGGAGGGCTCCCCTGACTGCCTCGTAAGGAAAGGGTCTGAAAAGGCGTATTTTAAGAAGCCCCACCTTATATCCGTCTTCGCGAAGGGATTTGATCGCAACCCTCGCTGTGCTGGTGATTGAGCCGGCCGTGACGAGTACAACCTCTGCGTCATCGAACATAAACGGTTCTATAAGCCCGTAACCCCTGCCGAATGTTTCTCTAAACGCCATATCAACCTTGAGCGCAACATCCTTGACCGAATCCATTGCAAGGAAAGCTCTGTGTTTATATTCGCGGTACCATTCCTGGGTCACAACAGGTATAAGGAAACCGGGTTTATCCATATCAAAGCGATGAGGAAGATCAAGGGGCGGTAAGAACCGGTCGACTGCATCCTGATCAGGAAGGTCAATCGTTTCCATGAAATGGGAGACAAAAAAGGCTTCTATTACAACCATGGCAGGCAGGTATACTGCTTCCGCTATTTTATATGCCTGGATGACGCTGTCGAGCGCCTCTTGGCCGTTTTCCGCATAAATCTGGATCCATCCCGTGTCCCTCTGGGAAAGACTGTCGGTCTGATCAGCCCAGAAGCCCCATGGGGCGGCAAGGATCCGGTTTACGTTTGCCATAACGACCGGTGTCCGGCATCCGCTTGCAAAATGGAGCATCTCATGCATCAGTGCAAGTCCCTGGGATGAAGTTGCTGTAAATGTCCTAACACCGGTCAGGGAACCAGCAATACAAGATGCCATGGCAGAATGTTCCGACTCAGTTCTCATCATTATACCTTTGAGAACACCGGAAACCTCCCACTCGGAGAGTTTCTCGTAAATGGGTGTCTGAGGTGTAATGGGATAGGCTGCAATGAGAGGGGTCCGGCATAATTTCACCGCATGGGCAATGGCATGATTCCCGGTCATAAACTCTTTCATTACAGCTCCTTCATCACAACCACACTTCTCGGGCAGGACTTTGCACATGTCCCGCACCCTTTGCAGTGGTCATAATCCACATATTTTGTCCCTTTGATTGGATCCAGCAAAATAACTCCTTCAGGACAGAAAAAGTAACAGTTATAACAGTAATTACATGTTCCACAGGTAAAGCAGCGTGAAGCAGAAGCGGTTGCCTCTTCAGCCAACAAACCGAGATTTACCTCTTGAAAATTTTGCAACGCAGTCTCACGGTTGAGTTTACGTTTCTTAACCCTTTCACTGTGTTCAAAATAAAGGGTATTCAGTTTATCGAAGGTAACAACCTTCTGTGCTGCACGGAACATTTCAAACTTTCCGCCGGAGGTATATGCTTCGAAAGAAAGAGACCCCTTGTCTCCTACTCTTATCCCGGAGAACATGTTTTCAGGGGATACTCCTTTGAGATAAAGGTCAATTGAAATGGCAGCCTTTTTCCCCGCTCCTATAGCAGTTACTATGGTTCGTGGCTGGTCAACCACATCGCCACCTGCAAACATTTTAGCATTTTTTGTCCTGAGAAATGTATCAACATAGATAAGACCGTTTTTTGTAAGGTCCTTGGGTAATGATACAAGGTCAACATTTTCACCGGCAGCGGTGAAAAGGTAATCTGTTTCCATTATGAAGTCAGTCTCTTCAACAGGAATAGCCC
>CAIYCZ010000574.1 GCA_903924805.1 uncultured delta proteobacterium
GAGCTGTTCAAGCTGATCCGGGAAAAGAACCTCGGGCTTGACTGGTACTTTGAGTGCTGGTCGCTCCCGACAAAGCGCTTCATGGAGGCATTTAAGGAAACCTTCCCCGGCACGTACTCGCTTCTGGCAATTTCTGCCGAATCATCCTCGGAGCGCGTCAGGAAAATGAACAAGGGGTTCTTTTACAGCAACCGGGAGCTTTTTGAAACCCTTGATTTTATGAAAGAGAAAAACATTTACCTGGATATGTTCTTTACCGTAGGCATTCCCTACGAAACTCTTGATGAGGCGATGCAGACCAAGGAAATGATGCGCACCATCCAAAAACGCTATAAGCGTATTTTGAAGCGCATGATGGTGTGGACTATACAGTTGGAGCCGGGCGCGCCGCAGTTCCTGCATCCTGAAAAATACGGGATTGTAAGCGACCGGAACACGTTTATGGACTTTTACCGTGCCCACGGCGGCCAGGACTCTGATACCTACTCGGCGCTTGGCTATTATAACGACACCTTCTTTCCGGGAAGCAAGCACTATGATGCCCATGAGTTTTCAGAGGAAATGCAGAAATTAAAATGTGAGCACTTCTGCTTTCTCCATCCCGATGCCAGTAAATACAATACCCCTCTCAAAGGCAGGATGTACTGCACCTACCGGTCCCTCTACTGGAAGCTCAGAGGCCTTGACAAAAAGCCGAAACAGCGGGATGTGTTTAAATAATGAGACTATAGACAAAAGACTATCAGAGAGCAGACTTTTTGTCTGTTGTCTGATAGTCTGTATTCTGTTTTCTGATAAGTGCTATGACCACTAACTCCATCACTCCCTTATACGACTATGATGTGGCCGTCATCGGCGCCGGACCTGCCGGCATGACTGCTGCCATTCGCACCCGCTGGGTAAAAAGCTACAAGTCCGTCCCCTGCAGCACCGTGCTGTTTGACCGGGCGGGGCTCGGCGGGCTTGCCAAGTGGCGCTCCTGCATGCTTACCGGCCCCTCGTTTCATCTCATGGGGAAAGATGTGGTGGCACGCTTTAAACAGGACATTGATGACCTTGAAATACCGCTTATTGCATCACGGGTCGTCAAGGTTGCATTAGAAGGCACCGTCAAAACTATTGTTACTGAATCTGGCGATAGCATTCGTGCTCTTGCGGTAATAATTGCCACCGGATTTCGCAGCCTCTGCAACGAGCAGGAGTATTTGAAAAACATTGCCATAACCTATATGGGCTATGAATTTTTTGAAGAGCTGCTCAACAACCTGTTCACTATGAAAGGGAAGCAGACGGTCTTAATTGTTGGCAATGAATTTACCCGTAATCTGGTGGACCTTATCGAGATCTGCAATCAGGGACGGCAAACGGTCCTCTACCTCATTGACGCCCATGCTGAAAAACCGCTGTGGCCGGCTCCGCCGGGAACCGTGCTGCAGGGGAAAATCGTGCGCTATGAAGGGAAAGAAAGCCTTGAAGGTGTGAAGGTTGTTCTCAGGGGGGGAGAAGAGTCGTTTATTGCCTGCCAGAAAGTGCTTCTTGATTATAATTCATATGAACTGGCACCCCTCTATGAATTTGATGCCGGAGCTTTAAAAAAAGACGGGCGCGGTTTTATCATGGTTGACCGGGAGATGAGGACTAACATCCCCGGTGTGTATGCCGCAGGCGATGTTACCGGACTCTATGCAACAGTGGGACGGGCAATAGGCGATGGAATCGTCGCCGGCTTCAGCGCATATAAGGACATCTTCAGACGCAAATTCAACCATGAGCCCTGCTTGTTTGCGTACGCAGCACAGGATATAAAAATAACGCCCGGGTTCAAAGACCTGCCCCGGCCTTCACTGAACCTGCGGCCCAAGCTTCTTGTCTCTGCTGAGCGGGCTGCTCGTTACCTGGATGAATATGCAACAAAGACCAGCAGGAAGCTCAACAGCATAAAGGATATGCTGAACTCTTGCGCGGGAATTGATACCCTGCAGGAGCATCTCAATAAAAGCTCTCTTGAGGAGCAGCACTTACTGGATGCTATAGAATTTCTGCTCGAGAAAAAGGCAGTAGCGTTGCATTTATAAAAATTGCTGTTGAATACCTCACAGTTCTGCTGCGAGGATGAAAACAACCTCGCAGCAGAACTGTAGCCGCGGGCTTTAGCCTGCGAATAACTCTGTATCTCCACGGCATTCAAAAATCCCCTCCGACTCCCCTTTGAAAAAGGGGAGGATAAACAGTTCCCCCTTTTGTAAAGGGGGATTAAGGGGGATTTTAATATACTCAGATGTCCCGCAGCTCTGCTGAGGGGTAATTCACCGCTGGATAGCTGACAGCTTGAAATATTAGCCATGACCAACCTTCATCAAAAAATAACAGCATACATTAAAACCTCGTTTAAAAACCCGGACGAGGAAGTTTTCAATGAACTTGCGCTGGAGGTGTTCCGCTTTCAATATGCTGCCATCCCGGTCTATCAAAAGCTCTGCAGCAGAAGAGGCGTTGCTCCTGGTTCAGTACGTTCGTGGAAGAATATACCTCCCCTGTCAACCGATGGCTTTAAACTCTTTGATCTGTTTACCGCCCCGCCGGGTGCTGCAAAAAAGATATTCAGCACCAGCGGCACTACACAGGGTGCCCGGAAAGGCCGTTCTTTTTTTTCAGGCGAAGGCCTCGAACTTATGGACATGGCAATATTTTAGAATGCCAGGCAGTATCTTTTCCCTGATAACCGTAAGCTCCGGTTCCTCATCATTGCACCATCGCCAGAACGTGCCCCCCACATGATTATGGCATATGGCATGGAACAGCTTAAGAAATCCTTTGGCGTGCCGGGAAGCAGGTTCCTTGTTGGTGATAGGGGATTTGTTCCCGAAGAGCTTGCAATAGAACTAAAACAGGCAGAAGAAGAGCACGCACCGGTCGCGCTCATTGGCGCGTCGCTCGGTTTTTTAGCATTCTTTGACTATTGTCTCGAAAAAGGCATTTCCTTTAAACTTCCCGAAGGAAGCAGAGCCCTTGATGCCGGAGGCTACAAGGGGAAAACCAGAGAAATAGCAAGAGATGAATTTCTCTCCCTGGTGACTATGCATCTGGGAATTCACCGGGAATGGAGCACTAATCTTCTGGGAATGACCGAGCTCGGCTCTCAGCTGTATGATAACACACTGAGAAATCACCTGCGGGGATCAGCCCCTACCCGGTTTAAGGAAAACCCTCCCTGGACAAGAACCTTAGTGCTTGATCCGCGCACCTTGAAGGAAGTGGTGGTTGGAGGCAGGGGAATTCTCTGGCATCTTGACCTTACCAATGTTGAACGAATCGCAGCTATTCAAACAGATGACATGGGCAGGCGGTGCGAGCACGGCTTTGAGATTCTTGGCCGAGCCCGGGGCTCGGAAGCGCGCGGCTGTTCACTGTCCATAGAAGAGATAGCAAAAAAATCATGAAAGAGCTTTCTGTTAAAGGATACTATCTTCCTGAACCGCTGCAAAAAGAGGTTTCAAGCTTCAGCTACTCCCTGCATGAATTTCCGGACTGGAACACGGTAATCAGGGTTGAGTTTCCCGTTGTTACTCCGGACCTTCTGGAGAAGGTGATAGCGTTTTTGAAACACAGGAAACCGTATCTTGAAAAAAAATCCGTTGAAGAAATTGCAGATATTTTAGACAGAGCGTCAGAGCTGTGGCTGAATGATAAACATCCCCGGAAGCAATCTGCCGTAGAAGCCATCTCTCTGTTTACCGGTTTCTCTCCGGAGATGGTCAGGGAATCAATACGGGTAGAGCATCTTTCCTCGAGAAAGGAAGACCTGCTGCGCGCGATTCGCTCAGAAATCGGCGATCCTGCATTCCTTGACCGATTTCACTACTCACCGGAGCGGCGCTGTTACTCAAGAGCATTCGGCCCCGATCTGACTGCGGCAATATTTTCTTCCAATATTCCCGGCCTTCCCCATTTAAGCGTAATGCGCTCGCTTCTGGTAAAATCCCCGATTATCGGAAAGGCTTCACGGGAAGAGCCCATTTTCCCGCCCCTGTACGCTGAAACACTGAAGGAGATTGACCCTGAAATCGGCAACTGTCTGGCAATTCTTTCCTGGCGCGGTGGTGATGAAGCGATAGAAGATGTACTCTTTAGCCACAGTGGTGTGGTGATCGTATACGGCAGCGAAGCAACCTGCAATTCAGTATGCAAACGGGTCACACCGGGAACAAGGGTAATCTCTCACAGCCACAGAATCGGGTTCGGCGCCGTAGGGCGGGAGGCCCTAAATAAAAACGCCGTTGCAGACCTTGCCGGCCGGATTGCCTATGATGTCTGCACCTTTGATCAGTTTGCCTGCATTTCACCGCAGATTTATTTTCTGGAAGAAGGCGGAGAGGTAAGTCCGAAACAGTTTGTAACCGTGCTTGCAGAAGCCATGGCAGCGCTTGAGAAAAAATTTCCTCCTGCGCAGCTCAATATCGAGGA
>CAIYCZ010000575.1 GCA_903924805.1 uncultured delta proteobacterium
CGCGGTCTGGAAAACAAACCGTACCGCGGTATAGCTGCGGCGGCCGCTGTGGCTCTTGGAACCGTCGGATGGCTTATGCGTGAATTGAAGGAATCAGGGTACCTTCTGGATATGGGCGACCGTGGTAAAAAAATAATCCAGAGGGAAAAACTGTTCCAGCGCTGGGTGGCTGAGTACCCTGAAAAATTAAAACGAAAGCAGTTCATAGGCTGTTATCAGGGAGAGAAGAACTGGTGGCAGCAGAAGAAGTTAGACTATGTACATGCCTTATGGGGAGGAGAGGTTGCTGCTGCGAAACTGACCCAGTACCTTAAACCAGAGACTGTCACCATCTATACAACGCGACAATTCGTTAATCAGCTTTTACTGGAGAACAGGCTGAAAAGAGACCCGAGCGGAGACGTTGAAATTCTTGAACGATTCTGGCTGCCTGACATGAAAACGCCCTTTAAAGATATAGTGCATCCAATCCTTATCTACGCGGATCTGCTTGCGACCGGTAATCAGCGAACTATTGAAACAGCCAGGATGGTGTATGAGCAGCATATTGCTGGACTTGTCAGGGAAGATTGATTCAGTCCATAGGGACGCGCTGTCTTTGATAAACGAGATTGCGGATTCATTAGATATCTCTTTTTTTATTGTCGGTGCCTCCGCGCGCGATTATCTTCTTGAATATTACTATGGTAAACCATCACCGCGCAGGACACTTGACATTGATCTCGGCGTCGAAGTAGCAGACTGGGAGCAATACGAAAAGCTTTCTGCCGCACTGCTTGCCTCGGGTAAATTCACTGCCGCTCAAGAAAAACAGCGCCTTCTGTGTGGTGCTGTGATGATTGATATCATACCCTTTGGCCCCATCGCAGGCGCAGACAAAAAAGTCAGTTGGCCGCCCGAGCATGAAGTCATAATGGGAACCCACGGTTATCAGGAAGCCTACGAGTCTTCGGTGACTGTACGCATCAGCGAAAAACCGGACATTACTGTCAAGGTCGCATCGCTGCCGGGCCTCGCAGTAATGAAGCTGATCTCATGGGACGAGCGGTATCCTGAACGGCAACGGGACGCAGAAGATTTGCTGTTTATAATGGAGAAGTACGGCGACGCGGGGAATGAAACCAGGTTATTTACTAATGAGCAATTGTTAATGAGCGAAGAGAATTTTGATATTCTTATTGCTGGCGCGAGGCTGCTGGGGCGTGATATGGCCACAATGGCTGATCAGGAGACTATTAGAGTTGTACAAAAGATTCTGGAGCAGGAAACAGAGAAACACTCTCAAAATCGTCTGGTTGTCGCTATGCTGCGGGCAACGCGGGGTATTGACGGGAGATTTAATCAAATATTGTTTCTTGTGAAGAAATTAAAACAGGGTTTCATTGAAGCGATAAGATAGAAAAGCATTTACGAAGGCGTTCTATATCATGAGTACAATTAGCAATATAAAAGTCCGCTGAGTAATCTCGCTAATGCAATCTGGAAGTCTGCTGAACAGATGTGCGGGGCATCCCTGCGATGTCAGGCTGCCTTTGGGGAACCCTTCTGCCAGAGCAATTTTAAGGTTGCCTAGTGCCCAATGTTACCCACTTGATTGGGAGAAGACCCATGTTTTTATTGTGTTAGTTATTGTTCAGCGATAAAATTGCAAACCGGATGACGACAGATCTTCTTATAATAATACTGGTTGTGATTTTAATGGCGACAGGGCTCATCGGTTCGGTTCTTCCCTTCCTGCCGGGTTCTCCGCTGATTTTTATCGCAGCAGGCATATATGCCTGGTACACCGGGTTTGCGGCAGTAGGCTGGGGCACGCTTTCCGTGCTGCTGGTACTGATGCTTTTAAGCCAGCTTGTAGATTATGCTGCTTCAATGATGGGCGCAAAGCGCTATGGAGCAAGCACCTGGGGAATCACCGGAGCTTTTATCGGTGGCATAGTTGGAATGTTTGTGGGCGGGATCATCGGAATCCTCATCGGGCCCTTTCTGGGAGCATTTGTTTTCGAAATGGCAAAGGGCAGGGGAATGAATCAATCACTGAAGATCGGCTTTGGCACATTTATAGGATTCATCGGCGGCGCCATTGGCAAGTTTATCATAGCACTTACCATGGTGGGAATTTTCCTGATGCAGGTGATACGGTTTTGAAAAGGCAGGCGGGGAATTATATTCATCATCACCGGGGAGGGACAGCCCTGCTCTCCCCGAAACGCATGATCCAGAACTCGGTAGTGCGCACATCGGCTTGTGCGATTGCAGAACGGAGGACTTTGACAGGCTCATCCTGTTCGTCATCCCCCAGGCGGAACGTACCAAAATGGGTTGCCACGCTGGTGTGTGCTTTCAGGATACCATGGGCATCAATGGCCTTTTTCGGTGACAGGTGGTTTGGAGACATGAACCACTCCGGACGAAACGCGCCAATGGGGAGCAGCGCGAGGCGAATCCGTTTGAAACGACCAGATAGCTGCTCAAAATGAGGGCCGAAGGCCGTATCCCCTGCAAAATAGACTGCTCCCGCACTGCTCTCAAAGACAAACCCTCCCCACAGCGTCTTGTTGTGATCACACATTCCCCTGCCGGAGAAATGCTGCGCAGGAACGAATACTATTTTCAGTGAAGTGGATAATGATTCCTCCTGCCACCAGTCCATTTCCCTGACCTGTTCAATTCCTGACCGGTTCAATAGTGCCCGGTTCCCCAGGCTGACATAGATTTTTGGCCTGTCACGGAGCGCGATTTTATTAAGCGTGGGCAGATCGAGGTGGTCATAGTGATTGTGGCTTACCACAATAACATCTATCGGAGGCAGGTTGGTGAGTTCAACACCGGGAGGATGGACGCGCTGCGGACCGGAAAATGAGACCGGGCTGGTGCGGTCAGACCAGATGGGATCGGTGAGGATATTTATTCCGTCCATCTGGATGAGAAATGTTGAGTGGTTTATGAAGGTAATCTGCAACTCACCCTTGCCAACACGCTCCTTTAGCTTTGTATCCGGAATGACGGCTGCCACTTTGTGCCACTCGGGAGCGGTGCGTGTTGTTATCCATTTCAGAAAATCTAAAAACCCCTGCCGGGTAGCGGCATCCTGATTGAAAAACCGCGTGCCGTCAAAATGATCTGACCGGGGGCCGTTATACCCCGGTGCAGAAAACGTGCAGCAGCCAAGGAAAGCCCCGGCACCAAAGATAGAGATAATAATGAGTACTATAACAGGCCACGCAGACATCATACGCACGAAAAGCAATTAATTAAGTGCTGAATTGAAAAATATATTACATGATAGACCCGCAGACTGCAATACATGACAGCTTCTATTTTCTTCGCATCCCTCTTCCAGAAAGCCACAAAGAGCATCTGGTTGAAGAGTCAGAGGAGGAAGAGAAAGAGAAGTATATCCTGTGCGCACAATGCCGCAGTGTCATCACCAGCCCGCGCGAGCGCATTGAAGTGCACGGCATGCACCAGCACACCTTTTTTAACCCCTATGGGATTATATTCCAGATAGGCTGCTTTAAAGCAGCACAAGGGTGCGGCTATGTGGGACCCGCTATTGAGGAATTCAGCTGGTTTCCGGGGTTTAGCTGGAGAGTAGCAATTTGCAGAGTATGTCTTACCCACCTGGGGTGGCTGTTCAACTCACCCGGACAGGACAGCTTTCACGGGCTCATCCTCGATCATCTCATTCAACCCGAATAATCAAATACTCTTCTTGAGCATGGCCGTTCCTGCAGGTAGCAGAGACCTTAATTCTTCTGCCACCATTCTGGTTCACCCTGTGCATTTATATTATCTCTTCTTATCCTCATACCCGGTCAACTCCA
>CAIYCZ010000576.1 GCA_903924805.1 uncultured delta proteobacterium
AGGCAACACCACGGTTGTTTATATCATGGTTCCCCAGGATGAAAATCATGGGGATGTCAAAACCTTCAATGCTATCCAGCAGCTTCATGTACTGATGGTATTTGCTGCTGCTGGTACTGTCGCCGGTATGGATAATAAAATCAGGTTTGTTTTTTGCAGCCGCTGTCAAAACCTTTTTCAATTGCTCAAAATTGTATCTGTTATCACCCAATACGGCAAATCTGAAAGCATCCTTTCCCTTCAGCACATCCTGCAGCCTTGTTATAGCCTTTATGTTCAGGTTCCGGGGAGGGTTGGACAGGAGCTGATCAACATAATAATTCTCTCTTTCATCTGCACTGTCCTCCCATAATTCAAAGCCAAGCAGGGCAAAAAAACAGAATGCAAAAAATAAAGCCACATACCAGGACTTTGATTTGATTTTTTTTGCAACGGCCACTACTTTTTCTCCCGGATGTTATGTGCGGTAAGATGATAAATATCTATAGTACTGGCTTGAGATTGCGGTGTGCGTATTGTTATGCAACAGACAGACCTTTTTGTAATGCCTCTTCAAAAAGATCAACTGCTAAATCCATTTCTTCTTCGGTAATGTAAAATGATGGCGCTAAGGTGAACACATTCTTGTAATAACCTCCCACATCGAGCACCAGACCACGCTTTTTCCCTCCGGCGCTGAGATTTCCGCTGAGGCCTATAGCAGCTATAGCATCCGTTAATTGTTTATTGGGCGTGAAGCCGTCTTTCTGGCAGATTTCAACTCTGATTGCCAGTCCGAGGCCGTCCACATCACCAATCTGCGGATATTTCTTTTGCAGCTGTCTGAGTCTGGCAACAAAATACTTTCCTTTCCCAGGAACCTGCTTTACAAAATCAGATTCCTCGATAAGTCTCATGGTTTCTAACCCTACTGCTGTTCCCAGTGAGTTGGAAGAAAAAGTAGAATGTGTCGATCCGGGGGGGAATACGCTGGGTGAAATCAACTTTTCTTTTGCCCACATGCCGGATATGGGATTCAGCCCGTTGGTAAGCGCCTTTCCAAAAACGATTATATCCGGGACAACGTTAAAATGCTCAATGGCCCAGAATTTTCCGGTCCTGAAGAAGGCCATCTGAATTTCATCGTCGACCAGCAGTATGTTATATCTATTCAGTATCTCTTTTAACCCTGAGAAGTATTCACGGGGAGGAATGATATAGCCGCCGGTTCCCTGCACGGCTTCTATATAGAATGCACCGCACTCGCAATTGCCGGTCTTATGATTTACCACAGAATAGTATTCTGTTTCAAACAGCCGCTCAAATTGTTTCAAGCAATACAGGCCGCAGTCTTCGCGCGATTTATCGTAGGGACATCTGAAACAATAAGGATACGGTATAAATACTGCCCGGTCAGAAAAGTGCCCAAATTTTTCTCTATACCGGTAGCTTGACGTGATTGCCGATGCCCCAAGGGTGCGGCCGTGATAACCACCCATGAACGCAAATACAAGATTTTTATTGGTATGGTTTCTGACAATTTTAAGAGAATCCTCGATTGCTGCAGACCCGCCGACATTGAAATGGATTCTCCCTTTGGTTTTGAATGTTTTTTCTATTCCCCGGGCAAGCTTGGCAGCAAGCAGTATTTTTTCTTCATGCAGGTACTGGCAGGCAAGCTGCGGCAGTGTATCGAGCTGTTTTTTGAGGGCATCGTTGAGGCGCTGGTTTTTATAGCCGAAATTCACGGCTGAGTACCACATCTGCAAGTCAAGATATTCCACCCCGTTGCGGTCATAGAGATAGCTTCCCTCGGCAGCACTGAAAATATTGAGCTTCTCAGCATAGTGAACGGTGTCGCCCCAGGAACAATACTGTGATACTAACGCCAGAAGATCATTTTCCGGAGACTTTAACGGTTCTTTGTAACGCTTCTGTTCCTGAATCATTACCATACTCCTTAAAATAATTATAGACATCGCCTAAATCCTTAAATGGCAGGCAGTGTCGTTGTGTCTTGCTGAAATGGTCTAACAGGGTGCTTTTGGCAAACACCAGGTGGGCATGCTGTGCAGGACAGACATCTGAAAGCCCATCGCCGATGTAAATAATCTTCTTCTCTCTATCCCCATTGTCATCAGAGAGGTTGTTTGTTTTGCAGTGGGCGCAGTGTGAACAAAGACTATTGGTATAGGGGAATGACGGTATAAGCCGGTCTCCGTAAAATCGTATTCTATTGGCATATACCTTCAACCCTTTCACACCGTTTATACGCAGGATGTATTCAATAAAAAAAGAGAAGCTGTCACTCACTATGATTGGATTGATTCCTTTGCTTCTTAACAGAGCAAGCAGTCTCTTAAAGTGAATATCGAGTGATATGGTAGACAGATATTCGCGGAGGGTTTTTCTGGTTCCCCGTATTGAACGCAGCTGACCCTCAAGACATTCTTTTGACCCTATGTGTCCGGCCCTCCAGGCATTTTCATATGCCACCCAGTCCCGGTTGATTGAAAACTGCTCAATAATGCCATCAAGCACATCAAACGTGGTGATGGTATTGTCAAAGTCGAAGTAGACCATGCTCTCCCCTATATTGAAATCCATATCAGATGCTACGGGTAACAGGCTCGGGACTTTTCTCTGTGATAGGGGGCTCACCTTAAGATAGCGCAGTGGCATTCTCTCATCCTTTCAAAATTATTCCATGCGTGGTGCAGGGTTGTGCGCAATGCGTGCAAAAAACTCCTCCATCTTCTGTGCTACTGTCGCTCGCTCCTGGTCAGCAGTTATGACATGATAAGAATTGCTCAGCAGCACCATTTCCTTTATTTTTGAACTAACGCCGTCATAGATGATGTGAGAATTTTTGATGCTGGTTATGTCATCGTTTTTGGCCTGAATAAGCTGCACCGGGACATGGATGGACGGCATGATTTTTTTGAGATGTTTCACCAGCAGGTAGAGCTGATACAGGAGGTTTACCGGGTAATAGGGGTAGCCATATTCGGCCGCACCGGTGGTATCGTCGAGTGTTGCAGTACTATAGTATTTATGTACACGCTGCTGCAATGCCTTGTTCTTGATTCCATAGGGAGGCTCTTCTTTAAAATATAAGAAGTGCTTGAGAGGCGTAAAATAGCAAAGCGGCCAAAAGCACCGGTACCAGGGGATATTCCAGCCGTCATAGAACAGCGTCGGCGAGAGGCAGCTTATGGCGGCA
>CAIYCZ010000577.1 GCA_903924805.1 uncultured delta proteobacterium
ACGGGGAAATTCAGCCCCGATCAAGCCGCATCAGCAATGCTCAACCGGCCCGGCGGCACTATCACCGGGGGAAACCGGTTAAAACTTATCCAGGCAGTCCGCAAATATTCTTTTTATGATCCGGTGGTTGCTGCCCGGAAGAACAAGGGCACCTTCGTCCCAGAACTGAAATAGAATATGAGGTAAAAAACCCGGCAGAGCTGTTATCGGCTGCTGCCATTTGACCCGGCAGTTTTTATAAGAAGATTTTGAACTGATAAGTCAAATAGCCTAGTACCAGCAAAAGTGTTGAATGAAATTTTCGTGAAGATTATAAAAACTTTGACATGAAGTCTACACTTACCGCATAACTTCTTTTCATAAAACATCTGACACATAGTCTGCACTGTTAAAGGAACTTTCTTTGCTACAACATCTTGATACATACCAGTGCTTTTGAAAATTAGTTTCCATCATTAAACCTTCAATTGATTGCTTGCCCTAGTGCTCCATTTTTCTATCGGATTTGTGCCTAACCTCTTTTTTCTGCAAAACTAACCATTTATGTAGCGGTTCTGAGTGATAAGTGATGAGTGTCCACCCTTCATAGAACTCCTGCCCTCCGCATGGCTCCTGCAGGCGGGTCGGAGGACGGTGCTGCGGATGGCGGGACTGAGTACGGAATGGCCATCTTTCCCTTCCTTCCTTTCTCAATGTTGACGCGCGGGCTGAGTGACTTCCGCCCGGGCCAGAAGCTGCCGGGGTCCCAGCGATCCCTGGGCAAACTGATGAACGCTTTCCGCGGGGAAATAATATACCAGCAGCACTGCCGCGTCCCCGTAAAAGTGGTCGGCGGATGAAGCTACAGAAAAGCTGAAGCCGTCCAGTGCTTTCCTGCTGCTGAATTTCTGATCAAGATAGACCAGAAGCTTTGCAATAACAGCGTCAAAAAAAGGTTCGCTCGACTCTTTTTTGCTTGTGTCAAGCCGCAACATCGTATCCCCGTATATGAGAAGGGTATGAAAACATCGCTGCCCGTTGTGCGCATCAATCGAGGCAAACAAAGTAAAATCTGCAAGGCTGGCCGCGCTGGTGGACTCAAGCTGTTTTTGCAAACGGCTCACATTGAGCCGGTACAGCAGCAGGTCAAAGCGGTACTGGTCATTGCATTTTCTGTCCAGGGCCAGAAACTCCAGCTCCTGCAGCCGCTGCTTTGCCAGCAGGATATAGTTGCTGCGGGGGTTTTCCCGGAGAAAATCCCGGTAGGCTTTAGCGGTGTCAGTGTCTTCAACCTGCTTGAACTCAAGCTGATCGATCGTCTCAGCAGCTCGTGAGCTGTTGCGGTTGCCGGGAAAGGTTTTGATGAACTCCCGGTACCCTTCAATGCTGTTTTTCTGCTCATAGGGTGCAAACTCCAGGTCTTGAATAGCGCCCCGGGCTATCGGAATAAATATGTTCTCCGGATATTTCGCGATGAACTCTCGGTATCCCTCGATACTGTTCTTCTGCTGGTAGGGCTTAAACTCTGCCTCCTGCCGCATTCGCTCTTGCTCGTCACTGTAAAACAGGATACCGCACCCCTGCAGCAGCAGGAAAAGCGCCGGCACAAGATACCACGATATTTTAAATGCCGCTGTCTTCATAAAACACCTTCTAACAGGTTGTTGAAAAAGTAGTTTTCTCCCAGGCTGCTTATAATTCTGCTCATTGTCCGGTGCCCTGCATAGCCGCTTTGTTTTTGCCGCACACCTCAGCAGTAAGCTGCGTGAATTTCCGTCCGTATTCCCCGCCGCCGAAATCCTGAAAACGGATCCTTGTTGCGGCAATGACTTCGCACGCATCTGTCTGCTTCCCCAGTTTAGCGAGCGCCCACGCTTCCCGGTACCGAGCTTCAAACCATGGGGCAGTGCCCTGCTTCAGGCCCCGGGAAAATTTTTGCCACGCACTAAACGCATCCTGCCACTTCTCCTGCTTCTCACTGATAAGACCGAGGCGGTAGAGTGCTTCAGCAGATGCGGGGTCCTGTTCAAGCTTTTGCCGGTAGAGAGCTTCCGCCTGCTCCGGCTGGTCAGTATCAGCGTAGAGCTCGGCGAGCCTCAGCTGTATGTGGTCATGTAAACTTTTGTCTGCCGGAGCAATGCCGCTGAGCTTCCGGTAAACAATGAGCGCTGCTTTAGCATGCTGCGCTGCCAGGGAGGCATCACCGTTGGTTTTTGCCTCGCGGGACTGGCGGTAGCAGCGGTCAGCGCATTCGCTGAGGAAAGCCCGGGTCGCCTGGTCAACCGGTCCGTCGGCCACGATGCTGCCAAGCTCCTTTTCCGCGTCATCGAGCAGCTGCAGCTGCAGGCAGCACTCAATCCGCAGCTTTTTTGCCAGGCCGCACAGAAGGTCCCACTGCCTGGTAATCCGGTATCTTGTTTCAAACCCCTGCAGCAGAAGCAATGCTTTCCGCAGGTCCGGCTCCGGGCCATAAACATAGAGCCGCGCCAAGAGATACGCCATATGCGCGTCAGCCTCACTGCCTGCTTTTTTCTGCCAGCCCTCAGCCTGCTTCAGCGCTTCATGGTACAGCTGCATGGCTTCATCTGAGTGTCCCCTGCCCTGGTGCGCCAGGTTCTCAATCGTTTCGACCTGTGCCTGCAGTTTTTCTATCGCCGAGCGCAGCCCTGCCTGCTGCGCCTCGCTGTAATGGGGCGAATCGCTTTTGACCAGCGAAAACTCCCGAAGCGCTTCTACGGTCCTGTTTTTATGCTGGTAATAAAGACCGAGCTGAAAATGCGCCTCGCTTTTATCCCGGGCATCGGGACAGTTTTTAACATAGCACTCGGCAGCTTTTATGTAACGGCTGTAGGCAGATTCGACCGGATTCGCCTGGTATGCGCGCACGGCAGCAACATAATAGAGACAGGCTGCCTTACCGTCAAAGGAGGATTTGGGGAATTTTGCAAACAGGGTCTCAAGGCATGAGAGCGCCTCCTGCCAGTGCTTTTCCTGCGCCAGGGCGTATGCCAGGCGGAAGCAGATATCATCAAGGTGCCGTTTGATAAGGGTGTCGGGCGCGCCATAGAGGCGGCGGTAGCGCTCAATGGCAGGGCTGTACTGCTTGCGCTCAAAATACCAGTCAGCCATGGCCATGGTCCCCATGCTCCCCAGCTCGGCTTCAGGCGCCTTCGCAAGCGCCGCGGCGTGGTCCCGCACATACTGGTAGAGAACAGGGGCCTGCGCATCGCTCGCATCTGCGAGGCGCTTCAGCTCCTGCGCTGCTTCCCGCTCAGACTTGCCGGCAGCGCTGCCCTGGGTTTCCGGTTTCTTCTCCGCAATGCCAAGCGCAATGGCTGATTCTAAACTTTTGATCTTATCCCGCAGCGGCTGCGGCATGGCTTTCGGCTTAACCGTTTCTTCCAGCTCCTGCAGCTGTTTTACGGCGAGACTCTTTTTCCCTGTCTGATAACTGATCAGAGCCCGCTCATATCCTGCCTGGGCGTACAGGGAATCTTCGCGGGACGCCCGTTTTATCACCGCCTGCAGGTCTTCCAGCGCCTTATCATATTGTTTCATCTCTTTGAAGCAGAGCGCGCGACCCAGCATGCAGCGGCCGGCAAACGACTGTTCCTGAAAATTTATCCCGGCGCGAGTAAACCCGGAAACTGCCTCTTCCAGCAGCTCTGTCCGTGCCGCAGCGCGCTCTGTATAGAGAAGTGCCGCGTAGTAGCTGTTCCAGCCCTGCCAGTAGCCTGCAAAAAGTGTCAGGTACTGTGCCTGCTGCCATTCAGGCGAGGTAAAAACAGCATCTTTATCGGCTGCCCCGCCAGACTTCCCCTCCAGCACATCGTCAATCCGGCCCTGGTTGTATGCAATCATGCGCCGCAGCAGCTCCCCGTTTTTCAGAAACAGCACCTTAAACTCGTCCCGCCGGGGATCCTGCGACAGGTCAGCATTCTGGCTCAGGTCAACAAGCCGCGTAACGCATTCCCCTGACCGTACCACAATTCCCTTCTGCAGCTCAAAAGAGAGCTGGTTTTTCTCTTGCACATCCGCAAAGCCTTTTTCCAGGGTGCGCAGCGTGCTGCTCACTTCGGCAAGAGAACTCATCCCGCCCGCGCCACTGGCTGACGCCGGTAATGAGCCGCAGAAAACAAGCACAGCGACCACGGCAATACCCTGTTTCATGGCAGCAGTGAGAAGTTTCATATGCGATTCCCGCATCATAAATTCTTTAAAAACTCATCCAGGTATGATTCCCATTTGGTTCCAAAGGCAAGAACGACCATCTGTCTGATCACTTTCACCTCGTCGGTCATGAGCGCGCTTTCTCCGCCGCCGGCCTCGGCAAGCTGCCTGAATTCCGGCATAACTGTCTGTTGGTTCGCCGCGTCAGCAGACTGAAGGCTTCTGATGCTGGTATCAAGCGTTGCAATCATGCCGCCCATCTGGTTGCGGAATTTTTCCACCAGCTCTTTTGCTTTCAGCATGTCCTGCTTGTGCGGGGGTGCGTCGCCGATGAGAAGGATTATCTTTTTTGAGTCCTTTCCCCAGTTAAACTCGTTGACGGCAACGCGCAGTCCCTCGTCTACCGCCTCTTCGTAATCGTTTCCCCCAACCGGGTCAATGCCCTGCAGAAACTTCTGCAGTTGCTGCGTCTTATGGGTTAGCGGAAATTTTTTCGTGACAAAATCATCGCCCCGGTCGCGGTACGCGACAAGCCCGATCCGCGTAGTGGGAACCAGCATCTTAAACGTCATGCACAGGTTTACGATCTTTATCTTCACCTGACGGAGGAACTGGGCCATGCTGCTGGTGGCGTCAAAAACAAATACCACATCGAGCCCTATTTTCCGCACACCCTGGATGGTCCTGCTGAAAGACCCGAAGGATTTATCCCCGAACCCGTAGTACGGCAGCCCCTGCCCGCCAATGGTGCTCGAAGGCCCCCGGGGGCCGGTAAGAAGCGAGCGGTCAAGGGTCGGGGCGTTGATACGGCTGACATCCTCGCGGACCCGTATGTCAGGGGTAAACTTCATTTCAGGCACCTGAGCATTCGACTCGATTTTAGGGATCGGAAATTTTTCAATTTTTTCCGCCTTCAGCTGATCAAACGCATCAGTGCCCTTGACTTTCAACTCTTCGCCAGGCAAAGGCGACTGAAAGGTAAACGGGGTATCGTCCTGCTTTTGGGGGATGATTGATATGGACGGATTTTCTTCAGGATTGTGGTGCGGGATGAAGGCCCAGTTCACCCCGCAAAACGCCAGTATCAGCACAGCGTGGATAAGGCAGGACAGGATAAATGCCGGGGGGTGTTTTATGAAATGCCGTATGGTTTTTGCATCTGGCATACTGCAGCTCTTTTGAGTAGTTGTAATAAAGACCAATTGCGCTTCAATTCGCACCTGCGATTCATTGAAACGCTTTCCAGCGCTCGCTCAGCACTACAAAGGGAAGGAAGCACCTGCGCGTTTTAATGTATGGCTCGAAGCCTTCAGCTTGCGGGAGCAGTTGCCTGAGACTGGTGTTTGCGCTCAGTGGTCAGGCTGATATTGTGCATGCCGCCGGCCTCAACCTGGTCGACCACGTCAACCAGCAGCGCGACATCAACCTTCTGGTCAGCGTAGATCACGACGCACTCGGGGTGCTGCTGCATTAAAAGTATGATTTTGTCGGTGAGCAGCCCCGGGGTTATCGGCTCATTGTTGAGATAGACACTTCCGTCAGGTTTGAGCGCGATAATGATATTTTTTGTCGGTGCCTGCTTCTCTGATGAGGACTGGGGAAGCTGAACCTGAATGGAGTTGAGCACCATGACCGGCGTGATGATCATAAATATTATGAGCAGCACCAGTGCCACATCAATCAGCGGGACCATGTTGATATCGCTCAGAAAGGGCGTTTCAGAGGTATTTTTTATGTACATGCTTATTTGCCTCCGCGATATATGAGCAGCGTTGAAATATGATCCAGCTCAAGGCTCAGCTTGCGCGCCCGTTTCAGAAAGTAGTTGTACGCCACGACCGCGGGGACCGCCACAAACAGGCCCGCCGCGGTGGAGATGAGCGCCTCGGCAATGCCGCTGGCAACGACGGACGGCCCGGCGCTTGCCTTGAGCGCGATTGCCTGAAAGGCGCGGATAACGCCCACTACCGTGCCGAACAGGCCGACAAAGGGGGCGGTATTTGCTATGGTGCCGAGCGCCGCAAGCCGGTGCTCGGCTTCCCACCGCAACCCCTTTGCTTCTTCACTCAAAAGAGCGCCCAGCGCTTCCGCTGACTGCTGGCTGTGTTTAAGCCCTGCCTTGACCAGCCTGCGGTGCGGCGTGTCCTTTGCCTTTAAAATCGCCGTAAGCTCCGTGTACCCGCTTCTGGCATTTTCAAGAAGCTGCACCAGTTCCGGGCCTCTTTCCCGGCTCGAAAACAGGTAGTACGCCTGGTTAATCATTACGGTGACAGAATAGACAGACATCAGGGCAAGTATGATAAATGTCGGGTTGGTCAGGTACAGGGATAGATTATCGTAGGTCATGTCATTACTCCTTTCAAGGGCTGGGATTGTATGACAAACAAAGATACCAGTATAATTACATATATACCCACGGTGATAGTGAGTCAATGGCATAGTGAGAATTGAGGACCAGGATCAGAGAGGATAAAAAGAACGATAGGGAAATCCGGGAATCGG
>CAIYCZ010000578.1 GCA_903924805.1 uncultured delta proteobacterium
ATTGATACCCCGGGAATCATCTCCCTTGACATGCAGTCAGAGGATGGCCTGGTAACCAGGGACATTCTCCTCCGGGAGCATCCCGAACTGATTATCCTGTGTCTTGATACCAACAATATCAAACGCTCGCTGGTTCTTGCTTCTCAGCTTTTTGAGCTTACCATACCGGTGGTGATTTGCCTCAACCTTGTTGATGAATCGAGACAGAAAGGCATTTTCATAAACCGTGAAAAACTTGAGCGGCTGCTGGGGGTGCCGGTCATTGAGACCGTAGCCAGCGAAGGCCAGGGAATTAAAAAGCTCATAAAACAGATTCCGCATGCTGCACTGGCTAAGGGAAAAATCCAGTATAAGTCATTTTTTGAAAAAGGACGCAGGGAAATCTCCCAGTGTTTTCCGTCTGATGCGTTACCTTCCGATGCCGTTGTGCTGTTGCTTATCCAGAAAGACCCGGAGATTGAAACATATATACGGGCACACTATGGAAAGGAAATCCTGGAAAAGGTAAAAAAGGCGGTGGACAAAGCTCTGCGATCAACCCGCAAACCACTTCCCCGGATCATTTTCGAAAAGCGCACCAGCTGGGCAGAAAAGCTCTCGCAGGAAATAACCGAGCGACGCATTCCAGCTCCGGGGAGGGCCGGAGAAATAGCCGGGTCGCTTGCCCGGCATCCCCTGTGGGGATGGGTTATACTGGCAGGGGTGATATACGTGACCTATGTGGTGGTGGGAAGGATTGGATCAGGTATTATCGCCGCCTGTCTTGACCAGTATGTTTTTTATCCTCTCAATAGTGCCATAGGGAGAATGGTGCCGTGGGGTCCGGTGCGAGAATTCCTGGTGGGTGATTATGGCATTTTAACTACCGGCTTTGCAAATGCCGTTGGCACCGTGCTCCCGATCCTGGCAATGTTTTTTCTGGTGCTCAACGTACTGGAGGATGCCGGCTATATTGCCAACCTGTGTGTTCTCACCAACGGCCTGTTTAAGCGCATAGGGTTGAGCGGTAAAGCAGTGCTGCCGATAATTCTGGGGTTTGGCTGTAAAACCATGGCGACCCTTACTACCAAAATACTGGAGTCAAGGAAGGAGCGCTCTATTGCCATATTTCTCATAGCATTTGCCATTCCCTGCTCGCCGCAGCTTGGCATCAACGTAGCCATTCTGTCGCTGTTTCCGCTCAAGGCCTTTCTGATTGTTTGCGGCGTGCTTATTGCTATTGAAATTGCAGCGGGCCTCGCCCTCAACAAGCTTCTCAGACGGGACGCTCCCAGCGATTTTATCCTGGAAATCCCGCCCATGCGGCTTCCCCTGCTTAAAAATTTAATGACCAAGACGTATTACCGCATAAAATGGTTTCTTGTGGAAGCAGTCCCGCTGTTTATATTCGGGTCGTGCATCCTGTTTTTCATGGATAAGCTGTATATGCTGAACATGATTAAGAAATTTATCTTCCCCGTGATAGTCTCGTTTCTCAACCTTCCCATAAAAGTGGTTGATGCATTTTTACTCAGCCTGACGCGAAAAGAGGCAGGGTCGGTCATCCTTCTTAACCTGGCAGCAGGTCACCAGCTTGATTATGTTCAGGCAATTGTCGGTACCATCGTCATGACCTGTTTGTTCCCCTGCTTTGCAAATATCATGTCCATGATAAAGGAAGTGGGCATTAAAGCCGCCCTTGTCATGCTTCTTGTAATTAGCGCTGTTTCTGTTATTATTGGGGGGATAGTCAACTATGTTCTAAGGCTCTCCCTTTTCTAAATCCTTAATGCTAACAGATTAGATAAAGTTAATCTCTTAGATAGAATTCAGGAGAGAATTAAATATTCTGTATTCTGACTGCTGGATGCTGAATCCTTTTAAAATATATGGATAAAAAAGACTTAGACGAATACATGGAGGCTCTCTGGTATCTGGCTGAAGAAGATGACCTCAGCCTTGAGAGCCTGCAGAAATGGGTAGATGTAACCTTTGATGAGCAGGTTATTGCCGAGTTGACAGAAAAGGATCTCATCCGGCAGCACGGTAAAAACATAGAGCTTACGCCAAAAGGATACGAGCAGGCAAAGCAGATAGTGCGCTGCCACCGGCTGGCAGAACGGCTCCTGGCAGATGTGCTGGGCATGCAGCTAAAGGAGATTGAACAGAGCGCGTGTGAATTTGAGCATATCATTGCGCCGGAAATTGCAGACAGCATATGTACGCTGCTGGGCCATCCGTCAGAATGCCCTCACGGGCTCAAAATCCCGGAAGGCAACTGCTGCAAACAGGCACGGGATACGTTAGGGAGCGCTATTGTTCCCTTGAGCAGGGTGCGCATCGGTGACCTGGTTAAGGTATGCTACATCAACACCATATCCAACTCGCGGATGCACAAGCTCAGTCATTTTGGAATCATCCCCGGCGCACGCGTTAAAGTACATCAGAAGTCCCCCTCTTTTGTCATACAGAATGAGAATACCCAGCTTGCGATAGAGGAGGAGATTGCTGACGAAATTTTTGTGTTCTATCCCGAAGATAAAGCCGAATCACCCGCGCCCCAGCGCAGGCAATGGCGGTTTGGCAGGGGCAGAAATAAAAGCGAAGCTGAATGAAATCATAAAATAATTAAACACAGAGAAAGATTTCTAATTTTTTAAAGCTCAAAACGCTCGATAAACTCTGTGGCTTTATTTTAACAGGGAGGCCTTATGGAAATAGTATCTGTAAAATTGGAAATTCCTGAAGGTGCCAATATTATAGTCGGCCAGACGCACTTTATTAAAACCGTTGAAGACGTCTATGAAATAATGGTCACTTCGGTTCCGGGGGCAAAGTTC
>CAIYCZ010000579.1 GCA_903924805.1 uncultured delta proteobacterium
AGGTCAGCTTTTCCATAATATCGAAGAACTCATTGGCCGTTTCCAGCGGTCGTGCCATGCCGGCAAGCGGACCGCCGGCATTATTGATGAGAATATCGATCCTGCCGAATTCCTTCATGGTCGCATCAACCATCTGCTGCACAGAGTTCTTATTGCTTACATCCGTCGCGACGGCCAGAGCTCTTCTGCCCTTTGCGCGTATTGCAGCAGCATTCGCTTCAATCTTGTCGCGCGACCGCGCCGCGCACACCACGTGGCAGCCCTCGTCGGCAAGGATAAACGCTATCGCCTTGCCAATGCCCATGCTTGCGCCGGTAACAATGGCAACTTTATCAGTATGTTTCATCTTCAATCCTCCGTAATGGTTACAAAATATTAATTACAAGCGCGCGCCGCCGGAAAGCTCGATGACCTGCCCGGTGATAAAGGACGCCTCGTCAGATGCCAGGAACAGCACGAGGTTGGCAGCATCTATGGGCTGCCCGACGCGGCCCATAGGGTAGCGCGATGCGCAGTCATCTCTCAGCGCCTCCCACATTTCCGGTCCCAGAGTGTTTTTGATGATGCCGACCTCAATGAGTGCCGGTGCCAGGGCATTCACGGTGATGTTATACATGCCCAAAGCCATGGCTGCGCTGCGGGTAAAAGCAAAAATGCCGCCCTTGGAAGCAGCATAGGTAAACTGCATGGAGCTGCCCCGGTAGGTCAGTGAGCTCATGTTTATGATTTTACCGTACTGCTGCTCCATCATGATTTTTGCTGCTTCACGACAGCAGAGAATGGTTGATTTTAAATTAACATCAATATTGTAGCTCATTTTTTCAGAGGTGATGTCTTCAAAAGCTACATTGTTTTCAAAATCTCCGCCGGCAATGGCCGCCAGAATATCCAGTCGTCCGTAGTCCTGTTTTATCCGGTTGAACATATTGACTATGTCTTCTTCCTTAGTCACGTCGGCAAGTATAATTGACCCCTTTTTGCCGCCTTTCCCCACAATCTCCTGCAGCACCTTTTCGCATCCGTCCGCTTTGATGTCGCTTAAGATAACCGTGGCGCCTTCTTCTGCAAAGCGTTTTGCCGTTGCTGAGCCGATGTCTCCTCCCGCTCCGGTAACCAGCGCGATTTTATCTTTAAGTCTCATGCACGTTCCTCCTTGTTAAAATTAGCGAAGCGATCAGCTGTCCGCCGGATGCTCTAAAACAGCGAAGCAAAATTATTCACATAGTCAACATTAAATGTAATATGCGGAGCTATCGCGACAAGCCGCGCATAGGGAAGAGTGACGGTCAGCTCATGTTCATCAAGGCCGGTAAAGGGACAGGAGTGTTTAGGAACTATGTCTTCAGAGGTTTATCGTCAAGCCTTCATAGGCGAGCTCAAGCTGCAGCTCCGTATGCTCCGGATACACATTCAGGTATTCCTGTGCTTTCTGAAATATCTCCCACAATTTTTCGTCGTTATACGCGGGGTCGTGGTGCGTGAATAATAATTTTTTTACCCCTGCTTCAATCGCTATATCAATACCGGTGAACATGTTGCTGTGGCCCCAGTTTTCCTTTTCCACGTTTTCCAGAAACGTATACTGTGAATCAAAGATCACCAGGTCTGCACCGCTGAAGAATTCTAAAACCGGTTTTGTTGCAGGCAGTGAAAAATCCCGGTACTCGGAATCGGTTGCATACACGACCGTTTTTTTGCCGCAGGTAATCCGGTAACCGCAGCTTCCGCCGGGGTGGTGGAGGGGCATGGTATCTGCGGCGATATCACCGATAGTAAAATGGCCCTGCTCGGGCAGTTGAACAAATTTTTTATCTGCTGCCATGGCGTCAAGCGTGATCGGGAAATAGCATGGGTCCTGCTGTCCTCTGAAGCGGTCTTCAAGGCCGTCGTGAACGCCGTAAAAGGTTATCCTGGTTCCGGAGATATAGGCAGGGATAAAAAAGGGAAACCCGCAGATATGATCCCAGTGAGTATGACTCAACAGGACATGCACGTCCATGGGTTTTCCCGCCGAGCGGCGCAGCAGGTCAATGCCGCAGGGGCGCATGCCGGTTCCGGCGTCAAAGATAATACTATGGTTTCCCGCGACAACTTCTATACAGGAGGTATTGCCGCCGGCCGTATGGCTCACCTGCCAGGGCAGCTGCCCGAGGAGTTCCTGAACCTGCCGGGGGTCATGAAGCCCCTGTTTAACTGCCAGCTGCACAGCGGTTTCTATCTTTGTAAAAAGCTCAGCATTGGTAAGCGGCGCTGCCAGAGAACCGCGCACGCCCCAGACATGTATCTGCATAATACCTTCAGAAGCTATAGTTGTTGTGTAAGACCTTCAGGCGGTGGAGCAGGACTGTTCAGAACAGCCGCTTACTGTCAAGGAGAAAGGTGACCGGTCCGTCATTTACTATCAGAACTTCCATTTCAGCCTGGAAAACCCCTGACGCAACGCGAATGCCCTGCTGCTGAACCATCCTGATAAAATCATTATAATAGGTTTGCGCTGTTTCCAGCGGTGCAGCCCCGGTGAAGGAAGGCCGTCTTCCCCTGCGGCAATCGGCAAGGAGCGTAAACTGTGAAACAACCAGCAGTTCACCTGCGACATCAAACAGGCTCACGTTCATTTTGCCGTCTGCATCTTCAAACGCCCGCAGGTGAGTGATTTTAGATACCAGATATTCCAGGTCTTCAGGCGTGTCGTCATCCGCAATGCCAAGAAGCACCAGGAATCCCCTGCCAATGCTTCCGACCTCCCGGTTTGCCACGGTTACTGAAGACCGCTTAACCCGTTGTACAACAGCGCGCACGGTTACTGTCCTTTATGCACGACGACCTGCCGCATGAACCTTGACAAATCGGGTAAATACCTATATAAAAACAAGATATCAAACTTCACAACATATTGCATATTTTAGTTAAAGAAGCAAAGAAAAATAATTCGTTTTGAATGGTGAACCATATGAAATTTTTGCGGCTTCTCATCCTCGTAGTAGCGGGGACTTTTTTTTATGCAGGTGGCGTTCCCCTTGACAGCCTCCGTGCTGCTCCCTTTGTCATAATCTATTCAAACGATGTCCTGGGGGAGCTTGAACTCTGCGGGTGTGACAGCGAGCAGCTGGGCGGGCTTGCACGGAAAGCAACCCTGATAAAAACCCTTAAAAACGAGGGGCGGCCGGTACTGGTGATTGATTCGGGAAATCTTTTTTTCAGGGAGAAACCGGCGTCGAAGATCGAAGAAAACGAATTTCTCCTGAAATCTGAATATATTCTTGAAGCATATAAACAAACAGGGTGTGACGCATTAAATGTGGGGGAGACGGACCTTTTTCTGGGGATAGCGCACCTGAAAAATTTAAAAAGCAAGGCGCCATTTCCGTTTGTCTCTGCAAATCTTCAGGATAAAACATCTAAAGCGCTTCTCTTCGAGCCATTCATTATAAAAGAAATAGCTGGTGTGAGCGTCGGGATTGCGGGGCTTCTTTCAGAGCAGTGCTCTGTTGAGCCTTCCGTAGCTGTTCAGGACCCGGTGGAGAGTGCAAAACGGATTGTTGCAAAACTCCGCCCGCAGTGCCAAGTCATTATCGTGCTGTCAAATCTGGGACTTGAGCGTGACCGGAAGCTTGCCAGGGCGATACCTGATATTGATATCATTATCGGGGGAAGGGCAACGGTCAGAATGGCGGAGCCGGTAACAGAGGGAAAGACCTTTATCGTGCAGGCATACACCAGAGGGCAGTATGTCGGCAAGCTTGAGGTGCAGGCCAATACTGCTGCTGCAGGATCGCGGGTTTCCATGCGCAATTATCTCATACCCCTGGGGGATCGCATAGCAAATGACCCGGCGGTTGCGTCCCTTGCAAAGGAATACAAAACGCGGCTTATTGCCATGAACCGGCAGGAATTTTTTAAGGAACGTTTGAACGGTAAAAAGAGCCAGGCAACCGGAGATGTGCTGTATGCCGGGGCTGAAAAATGCGGTTCCTGCCATCAGCCTCAGTACGATAACTGGCAGAACACCCTGCACGCTCATGCGTATGAGACGCTGATGAAAAACTGCAACAACTTTGATATAGAGTGCCTCCCCTGTCACACAACCGGCTTTAAAGAGCCGGGGGGGTTCACGGTGAATCAGGGCGATGACTCCGCCTTTGTGCATGTTCAGTGTGAG
>CAIYCZ010000580.1 GCA_903924805.1 uncultured delta proteobacterium
CCCGTGAGTCGTACTGGAAATTCGCCCGGAGGTTTTTCTCAAGCGAAAAGCTCTGCTATGCCTTTACCTTTGAATCAATGTTTATCGGCGTGTCGCCGTTTGACGCGCCGGCGTTTTACAGCGTCATCACCTATGCCGACCATGTGCAGAAAATCTTTCACCCCCGCGGCGGCATGTATCAGATACCGCTGGCTTTGGAGCGGCTCGGTAAAAAGTATGGGGTCACCTTCCACTATGATAATGAAGTTCAGGGAATAGGCCAGACTAACGGCGGTGTCAAGCTCAGGGTCAAGGGAGGGGAAGAAGTGTTTGACCGGGTGGTGGTGAATGCTGATTACCCGTATGCACAGTGCGCCCTGCTGGAGCGGAAGATTCCACGCTACACCTACTCCTGTTCCGTGTACCTCATCTATCTTGGCTTAAAGACAAAAATAGAGGGGCTGAGCCATCATAACCTGCTGTTCGGTCAGGACCTGCGCAGGAACCTGCAGCAAATATTTGTTGATAAGGTTATTCCCGATGATCCTTCACTGTATGTACATGTTCCAACAGTCACCGATCCGTCATTGGCCCCGCCGGGGAAGGATCTGGCGTATATACTGGTTCCGGTGCCGAATCTTGAAAATAGTAAAGAAGATTTTAAGCATGCGGAAGAAAAGCTCAGGAAGATAGTGTTTGATAAGATTTATAAAATGACCGGCGTACAGCTGGAGGATTTAATTGAGGTGGAGCACCGGTTTTATCCGCAGGATTTTATCTCCCGCTATAACATACACTATGGCGCCACCTTTGGCCTGGCCCATACGCTTATGCAGAGCGCGTTTTTCAGACCTTCCAATATTGATGCAAAAATGCGCGGCTTATACTATGTCGGCGGCAGCACCCAGCCGGGAGGCGGATTGCCTGTTGTTCTTGCAAGTTCACGAATAGTGGCTGATTTGATAGCAAACAGAAATTCCCCTATTTATTAAGCTGCCTCAGGTACGCCACAATTTCATTTATGATAACATCCGGTGTTGATGCCCCGGATGCGACCCCGACGCTGCGGGCGCCGGCAAACCATTCAGGCTTGATATCCTCCCTTGATGCAATGCAGTAGGTTCTGCTGTTGAGAGACTTTGCTATCTGGCATAACCGCTGCGTGTTGGCGCTGTTCCGGGAGCCAATGATAATCATAACATCATTCTTCAGCGGCATGGTTCTCATTTCTGCCTGCCGCGTTCTGGTTGGCCTGCATATGGTATTAAAAAACTGCACATCCGGTATATGGTGCTTTATACCATCAATTATTTTGAAGACGTTATCCGCATTCTGTGTTGACTGAACCACAACGGCAGCCTTCCGTATTTTACTAATCCGGCGGCGCGGTATGGTGTGCACCTGGTCGATGACAATGGGCCGGGTTTTAAGCTGTCCCATGATGCCGTGAACCTCGTCGTGATCTCTATCTCCTATGATGATTATGGTATGGCCCGCAACTTCCATCTTTTTAGCAATTTTGTGAATCCCCTTTACCATCGGGCAGGTGGCATCAACAATGTTATAGCCGCGGCGCCTGGCGTTATCGATTATCGCGGTGCCGGTCCCATGGGCGCTAAGCAGCAGGGTTTTCCTCTCTCCGGCGCCCAGCCGTTTGATTCTTTTAATGCCCGCGCTTCCGATCTGCTTAATAACCTCCTCATTGTGTACGATATCTCCCAGCATGCATACGGTTGCCTCTGCTGCCGCTGTTTTCAGGGCAATACCTATAGCCCGCTTTACGCCAAAACAGAATCCGCCATAGTGTGCTACGTTGACTTTCATCAGTAATTGCCCTTAAGAAATATGCCACATGCCGTTTTTAATTTTCGCAGCGTGCCCACATGTGCCCGTATCGTGAATACATCGTAATTATTTTCCTCTATGGCAGTAAGTATTTGTGCATATAAGTCCTTCATGGCACAGGCGACAAACCGGGACCTCACATCGGTTATCATTTTAATTCCTGCTGCTGACTGTTCATAATGCGTGCGGGCACGTTTGATCTGGAAGCGCATCATTGACTTAAAATTATCGTCCACGATGCCCCGAGATAAACTCTGTCTGGTCACCCCGAAACGCTCCAGCTCATCCAGGGGAAGATAAATCCTGCCCCGTTCAAAATCTTCTTTTATATCACGCAGGATATTGGTGAGCTGCATGGCAATACCTAACTGAACAGCAGATGCTTCAGCCTGTGCATTATCTGAACCGAATATCTTTAGCATAATGAGCCCGACGACACCGGCAACTTTATAACAGTAGCGATACAGTTCGTCAAAATTATCGTAGGAACTTTTATGCACATCCATGTACATGCCATCGATGAGCTCATCATAATACAGCTTCGGGATCGAGTAGTTAAAGACCGTTTCTCTGAAAGCAAGAAGCACCGGGTCGGTCATAGAGGATCTGTTATAAACAGCATCGATCTTATTTTTTATGGTGTTGAGCTGGTGCGCTGCTGCATCGCCGCAGTTATTATCCACCGTATCATCGCTGATGCGGCACAGTGCATAGACTGAATAGGTAGCATAGCGCTTTTCCCGGGGGAGAAAATGAGCTGAAAAATAAAATGTCCTCCCACACTGCTTTGTAATTGCACGCGCTGCGGCAAAACCGTCTGCAAGCGACATGCTATCAGTGGTGTTACTTGTGGGCATATGTTCTATAACTTTCTATTGAAGAAGATTAACAGGGCATATACAATACGGCTGTTATGTCACCCTATATGCAGATTCTTATCGTGTCAGGGGTTGTACCCTTTCTATTGAGCTTTTGGCCTGCGCTTAAATTTTACCGCAATGTGCGCAGTCTTATATGCAGTATAAGCCTCATAGTGGTACTGTTTGGCGCATGGGATGTTTTTGCCACCTACCGGGGACACTGGTTTTTTAACCCCGCCGGTGTATGGACGCTGAGAATTATAAACCTGCCGGTCGAGGAAGTTCTGTTTTTTGTGGTCATCCCGTTCTGCTGCATTCTTACCTGGGAAGTTATTCAATACATAAACAAGAGACTGCCGTGAAAGAATATACGCTGCTTGCACTTGTCTCAGTTTTTATGACCATTTTTCTCGATTACATGAGCGGAATCCGGGTGCTGCGCAAAAACGTGTACTATATATTTTTTTCAGTGATTATATGTTTTAAGTTTCTGGTCAACGGGTATCTGACAAAATACATTGTCATGTATGATCCGCAATTCTTTATGGGGCTCAGGCTGGGAACCATCCCCCTTGAGGATTTTCTGTTCGGCTTCAGCATGATCACCATGAGCATCATTTTCTGGGAATATTTTAAACAGCCCCCCGGCAAAAGCCATTAATGAGGTATCATTTAAGCACCTCAAAAGCAAACGAGTTGAGAAGCATCCGGTAATTTTTCTTCATAGCCAGGGATATGGTCAGCTGTTGCGCTTTATTAAGGAGTGAGGCGATTTCTTTTCTGGCAAAATCAAGCGCATGATATCTGGTGGTTATCTCTCTCATGGCTGTCAGATCGGAGCGGCCAATAGTATCTTTGGATAACATCTTTCTGATGGCCTGCTTATCCCGGGGCGCAGCATGATGGTAGGCATACCACACCAGGATCGTTTTTTTAGCTTCCTGCAAATCGGCAAGCACGGACTTTCCCGTATCCTTTTCATCCCCAAACATGCCGGCAATATCATCTTTTATCTGGAATGCCCTCCCCAAACATATCCCATATTGGGAGAGTTTTGCCAACTCTTCTCTTTGTGCACCGGCAAGGGTGGCCCCGGTAATCAATGGTGCGGTAAAAGAATAGTAGGCGGTCTTAAAGTCATATATCCGGTAGATGTCCTGTTTACTGATTTTTTCTATATCTTCTATGCCATAGAGAAGTTCACCAAACTCGCCGGTTCCGGTATATATGGCAGTCTCTATGAATGTTTTCAGTGCCTGCTCTTTTCTCCTGGTATTTTCCTTAATGGAAAGAAATGCCAGTATGGCCAGGGCATACAGTATATCGCCGATAACAATTGCCAGGTCCTGTCCGTTAAACTTAATTTTCTTGTAGCGTGTCAGATACTTGTTCAGCATCGTATGAACAGACGGTTTGCCCCGCCGGGTATCTGATTTGTCTATGATGTCATCATGAATCAGGGTGAAATCATGCAGCAGCTCAAACGAAAGGGCGCACGTATAGAGGTTGGCCGCAGCTTTTTTGCTGAACCCCAGATATCCGATGATAAAGAGAATAGGCCGGATACGCTTCCCGTCCCGTAAAACAAAGTCCTGGATATTATTAAAAAGAACCGGGGAAAATTTGCTGAGCGAGTAAAGCCGGTTTACATCATTGAAGAATTTTTCAAGACTTTGTTCAATCCGGCTTTTTATCCTTGCCGCCAGTGGATTGCTGTCAAAGTATTCAAAATGTTCCATACCGACCTATGGGCAATATGCGTACCTATGGTTTTTGTTCGTGTGCTGGCGAAGCGTCCAGATAATGAGCGCGTGCTGCATAGCCCCAGCGTGGGCCAAGAAAGGTAGAAATGGCCTTTTCCGGGCATATATTATAGCATCCCCAGCAGCCGATACAGGACTCATTAAACTGAGGATACGGGTTAAGGGAGATGGCACTTGCTGCGCACTGCTTCTGGCAGAGACCGCAACGGGTGCAGCGTGATTGGTCTACCCGTTTCTTTCCCATAATGAATCGCAGGTACGCTGCTTTGTTTAATAATGCCATATAGGATAATGGGTTGAAGAACGCAAATGGCACGCGGCGGAAAGTGCCTGAGCCCTGCTCCCTGTGGCTTTTCAGTCCGGCATATATGTTCCGGGAGAATGTTGTGATTTTGGAAAGATCGCGCTCATCAGGCCGGCCTTTACTTGCAATAATACCCGTAAGGCGCGCCACCGGCCAGCTCAGTTCCCCGCGGAAACGCTCTGCTGCAATCACCCGGTATCCTTTCCTGCTAAGCATTGCGGCAAGCATCCACAGAGAACTTGCGCACACGGCGGCGTAGGAGACAAATATGAAGGCAGGTTTGCCGTGCTGCACCGGCAGCTTCTCGATAACGTCGGTCATGGCAAATGTCGGCCTGAAGCCCATCACCGGGCAGCCGAACCCGACGGCATCAAATGTATCAACAGCGGGGGCGTCCTGCTGACAGGCAATGTTCTGCATAAACACTTCAGCACCGAGCTCTCCAAGCTGGCGTGCAATCTGTCCGGTTACCCACCCGGTATTGCCGGAGGCAGTGTGGTAGCAGATAAGAATTCTGTAACTCATAGGCCTATTCTATTTCCCGAAGATGAAATGCGGTATGGGAAGTATTTATCAGAAATACCGAGATGGTTGCAATGCAATTATGCACATTTTATGCAATTTTAATTGTTGACGTAAAGATAAAGCTTATCTAATAATCGTGACACCGAGATTTCGACGATTAAGTTTTTCAGTTCATTGTTATGTACACAATGCAATGTTAAAAATATATTTTATAATTTGAGCATACGTTAGATGAACAGACCCCTCCTTCCCATTGTCCTCTTTTATGCCATCGGATTGCTTGCTGCTCATTTCCAAATAGTCTCCCTCACCACTGCCCTTTCTGCAGGTGCCATCTGTTTTTCTCTTTTTGTTGTCGCCTTTTTTTTAAACAGGAGAGCTGCGGCAACCCTGCTTGGCATGTGCCTTTTCTCTCTGCTCGGATTTAGTATGCTCTATCCGTATACGCCTGCGGCGCTATCAAAATCAGGGATTATGCGGTTTGTCGGCAGTGAACGGGTCAATGTGGAAGGCGTTATTGACAGCACTCCGGTTATCTCAGATTCCCGCACCAGACTATATATCAAAGCCACCCGCATACATGAAAAAGACGGCTCCCATGCTATTGATGGCCGGATAATGGTTTCCATGAAAGAACCCCGGAATACCTATTGTTACGGTGACCGGGTCAGGTTTTTCTGCGCGCTTAAGGTGCCAAGGAATTTTGAGAATCCCGGAGGCTTTGACTATGCACGCTACCTGGCCTACCAGGGAATAGCTGCCACGGCCTTTCTCAATGATGACCGGGGGCATTATTACAATACGGGAAGGGGAGGGCAATGGCGTTCTTCTTTTTTTTGAGAAGCTGCGGGACAGGATCAGAACGTTTCTTGAGAACCAGATGGAATCGCCAACGCGGGATGTTCTCAAGGCGCTCATTATCGGCGAGCAGGGCACTATACCTGATACCATACGCGAGCAGTTTGCCAGCCTGGGGCTTACCCATCTTCTATCCATTTCAGGGCTTCATGTGAGCATCTTTGCGCTGGTCTCGTATCTTTTCTTCATGTCCCTGTTCAGACTTTATTATAAGCCGCTTCTGTATATAAACGCCTTCAAGGTTTCCGTATTTCTCTCTATTTTCCCGGTTCTCTGCTACTGCTTTATTGCCGGCTTTAACATTCCCACCCTGCGCTCGGCAATTATGGTGGTGTGCTATCTGATAGCACTTCTGCTGGGCAGGCGGGAGGACCTCCTGCACACCCTGTTTGTCGCAGCTTTTGTTACGCTCATCTGTATTCCCACCTCCCTGTTCGATATCTCATTTCAACTCTCATTCAGCGCAGTGCTGTCTATAATCGTCCTTGCCCCGCAGTGGCAGTCGTTGCGTTCCGGAAAAGCGCCAGACCCCTTCGAGAAGAAAAATCCCTTTCTTGAAAAATGCCGCCGCTATTTTCTCGACTCGCTTCTGGCTTCCGCTACTGCAATACTGGGTACCGCACCGCTTGTTGCTGTCTCCTTTCACTATTTTTCCTTTGCAGGATTTATTACCAACATCATAATGATTCCCATCGTAACGTTTTTCATCGTGCCCCTGGCACTCGTAGCAACCCTTATACTGTTTATCAGCCAGTCACTCAGCGCGCTGCTGTATGCCGGTGCCGGGATGTTAACCGATATGTGTTTGAATTGCATATCAGTCTGGTCGCGGATGCCGTGGGGCGAGATTAAACTGTCAACGCCGCATCTGTGGGAAATCGGTGCGTTTTATCTGCTGGTGACAGGCTTCTCCTTCTGTCTGAAAAGGAAGCTCTTGAAATATTATCTCGCTGCTGTGTGCAGTTTTGTGCTGCTTGAAGCGGCGCTCTATCTTTGCACACAGCAGGGTACCGGCACAGTACAGGTTACCTTCCTTGATGTCGGGGCAGGTGATGCAGCGCTGATCGAATTCCCCGGCCACCATACCATGCTCATTGACGGCGGCGGGTTCATGGATGAAAGCATTGATATCGGCGAGACCGTAATTGCCCCGGTTCTTTATTACCGGGGGATTAAGCGGATTGACTTCCTGGTGCTCAGCCACCCGCATAAAGACCACGCGGGCGGGCTTCCCTATATAGCAGAGCGTTTCGGGGTGAAAGAACTGTGGATGAACGGAGAGAGAGGGTTTTTTGAATCGTATAAAAGGTTAATGACGGCAGCTCACAAAAACGGCATTACGCAGCTCATATATTCTCATGGGTCTTCACCGAGAGTTATTGACGGCGTGCGTATCGATTTTCTCAGTCCGTTAAAGAGGATTACCGGCTTTTCTAGCGATCAAGCAGAGACTAACAACAACTCTCTGGTCATGAAATTCACGTTTGGCAAGATACGTTTTCTGTTCCCCGGCGATATCCTCCAGGAAACTGAACAGATGCTGATTGAGGCGAAAGCACCGCTGTCTGCAACCATCATCAAGGTACCCCATCACGGAGGCTTAAGTTCAGGCTCTGAGGAATTTATTAAAAACGTTTCCCCGGAGGTTGCGGTCTTCAGCAGCAGGTCTTACGGCACGCTGACACTTCCCCGCCCGGAGGTTTTGTCATTATACCGGCAGGCAGGCGCACGGATTTATCAGACTGACCGGCACGGAGCAGTCAGAGTGGAAACTGACGGGAAAACATACCAAGTTTTTCCCTATAAGAAATAAAGTAAAAATCACTCACCTGATTTCCTCCAGTTCCAGATTGTAGATTTTTTATGCTGAAAGCTGACGGCGGAGAACTGATAGCTTAATGTTTTATTATTTCATTGTATTTTGCTTGACATATCTTTAAGATGGCAATATTTACTAAAACGTAGGGGAATTTAAAAATTTCTATTAAGGTTTTTAATTATAGTAGCAGAGGTAATTCATAATGATTTCAATTGATCGTATTGAAATAAATCCAAGAGTTTGTAATGGCAAGCCTGTAATAAAGGGAACCAGAATCCCTATCTCTGTTATTCTGGAACAGATAGCAGAGGGAGAGTCATGGGATAATATTCTTAAAAATTATCCTGAATTAAAAAAGAATGGGAAAAGGTCATAAGACAAAATGTTTATTATTGATGATATAATATGGTTAGATACCGTTGTTGAGAAACTTGCATGGAAACATCATGTGCTGACAAATGAGGTTGAGGAAGTATTAACAAGGCGCTGTAGAATATTTAAAAAAGAAACCGGCAAAGTTGAAGGTGAGCATTTATATAATGCACTTGGCAGAACAAAAAATGGACGATATCTGTCTGTATTTTTTATCAAAAAATTATCCAACAGGGCTTTGATAATTACTGCACGAGACATGAATCCCCGTGAAAGGAAGAGATATGAAAAAAAGTAAAAAGCTAAAAGATATGTCTGTTTATGAAGCTTCAGAATTTTGGGATGAACATGATTTCTCGGAATTCGATGATGTGAAGGAAGTTGAAGAAATTCGTTTTTCTTTGATAAAGAAGAAATATATTGGCGTTGATCCTGCCCTTTACACAAAAATCAGAAAAAAAGCAAAAACATTGCATACTACAGAAGACAGCTTGATTAATAAATGGTTGAGCGAGAAAGTAGGAACATAAGCTTTGGGTTTTAGGTAAATAACGAGCGACGCGTTCTGAGTATCCGGGAAAAGCTTTCTCATTACTAAGAACTCAGCACTTAGCACTCACAACTCAGAACTTAGCCATTACTCAGCACCTTGTTGTGGGGAGGGGCACATGATTTCTGCTGCTGGATTTGTTGAAATTCACATAACCGTCTTCAGGTTAGATAATAGACCTGCAGGCGGTTTTTTTATTTGAAGCAAAGGGAAAAAGTAAGTGATAATTTTCAACAACGTCCCACTCAATACCCCAAGGAGGTCTGAAGTGAAACAAAAGCTGATCTCTCTTGTGTTGATTGGTTTGGTGTTAGCATCTGCCCAAGCCCCTTTGTCAAGCCAGGCCAATAAGGTTGCTGCTTCCTCATCCCAGCCTCAAGGATTCAGCCCAAATGCAATAGAAGTTACGAAAGATGGGCAGTATGCCTATCTCGGTTTCGACCTCTCCGAAGTCATTTTCAAGGTACGTCTTACAGATCTCTCCATCGTAGCGACGGCAGACCTATCGGCATATTTTCCGATAGAATGTGGGCACATTGCTCTAGACGCCAGTGAGAAGAAACTCTTTGTGTATACCCCAACCTGGCGGAAACTGCTGGTGCTTGATACCGAAACCATGAGTCTCATTCACACGATTGACGACTATGGACTCATCGGTATGTTTCGGTCGCAATTTGGCTCGTGCCTTATTACATGGGGTGGTGGACCCACCGTGCAATTTGTCAACACAGATACGTATGCAGTGACGCAACAAATAGACGACAACCTCTTTTTCATAAAGATCCAAGAACACAAGGACGACGAAACCAAGTGGTACGTCGTTACCCAGGGATTGCCAGGAGGACAGGGGCCGTTGACTGTAGGACTGTACGATCACGTCGCCAAGTCGTGGAGCAACTCAGTAACCTTTCCTTTACAGGCAACCCCTGAGGGCATTTTCGGTTTCCGCGTGCTGCCCAACGGCTCAAAAGCGTATGTTGCCACCATTGGCGGTTGGTATCCAGATTATCACGCGTATGGATGGCTCTATGCTGTTGACCTGGTGGCGAAACAGGCCAAGGTTGTGTCCATAGATGGGGGGGCGAATTGTTTGGAGACAAATCCTGCCGGTACGCGACTATACGTGGGCACTGGCTGGCCTCAGCCGAACACAAACAATCTCCTGGTTGTGGATACGACATCTGACAGCATTGTAGGATCGATCCCATTGGGTCAAAATATATATGGCTGGCCTTACACGCAAATGAATAATCTACAAATTGACCCTGCCCATTCTAGTTTCCTCTATGCAACCAGTACCGACGGCAACGCGTTCATCAAAATAGACATTGACAGTCTTACCCTTGCAGGTGTACTCGTCCTCAACAACGAAACCTTTCAACCACACTTTTTCGTCAGGCGGCAAACGCAAGCTTTCGGCAACATTCTTATTCGAAGCGCAAAGAGTTTTGAACTCAACCTCGACAATGCAACCATCCAGGATCTGGTGACATTCCCTGCGATTCGCCAGGATGCTGGCTCGTATGATATCGGAGTCTTGAACACAGGCAGATTGCTCATCGCCCAGGGGGAGCAAGTCCTCGAAGTTGATCCGCAAGGTATGCAGCTCATTGCAACGCACCCGCTTTCCCCAGATACTCCCTCCATATGGCATTTTGTCCTGTCTAACGACAAGAAGAAGATTTACACGGTGACATACTCTTCGGATGGAACGCCGGATATTTTTATCGCGATTAATACAACCACCTTCCAGGTAGAGAAACAACTCAATCTTGCGGGTGGTAGCTTTTGTTTCAGACCTTTCGAATTACCCGATGGTTCCAAACTATATGCACTTGGCGGATTGCAGAATGGTCCTGTCGTCGTCCAAGTGATAAGGACTACCGACTACGCTATTCAAAAGACGATTACATTCGACCGGCCTGACCGCCTCGGCATACCGGCTGGGCCTGGTTATCATTACGCCTACGATCCGGTTTCGCACACCCTTTTTGCGGGAGCAACTCACGTCGTTCTGGCAATAGATACAAGCACAGACGTGATCAAAAATGTGATCTACTTGGGAGATGTGGCAACGGCTATTGGTCTGCAGCCTTCGCAGCTGACTTATATCAATGCAGCTGGGCTAATTTACAACCCAACGGAAAACTATCTCTACATCGCGCATGCTGATCGCAGTTTTGTCAGCATCTATGATTTGACCAACGGCCTTTTTTTGTCGAAGGTTATCCCACTGAAAGGCTACGGTCCGAGTTTTCTGTTTACCAACGATGCATACGACAAAATTTACTCTCTAAATTCCCGTTCAGACAGCGTCTCGGTGATAGACGTACCCACCAAAACGGTGGAAAAGGTTATTGATCTGCACGATTACACTACTATAATACCGGTCAGCAGCTCAAGTTCATCTACCACTACCGTGCAGCCGGTGAGCAACTCCAGTTCGTCCAGCAGTTCGAGCTCATCAACCACCACAACGGCCGCTCCTCAAACAAGCAGCACTTCAAGTTCAACAAGCACCATCGCTCTACCTCCTCCAACAACCACGAGCACGACCACAACAACTGCGTTGTGTCCTATAGTGAAAATGTTTAACATCGAGAACAGCCGTGAGGTTACGGTCATCCGGACGCTTAGAAACAGAAGGATGGCCCAATCGATTGACGGGCTGGTGCTCATCTATCTTTATTATACAAACACTGAAGAGCTAACGAGCATTTTCTCCTCGGACCAGGAGCTTTCAAACAGCGCTGTTAAGCTTATCAGGGAACTTACTCCTGCTCTGGAATTGAGCCTGGAGCATAACACCTCAATGACCATCACACCGGAACAGTATAATGGTATTATCACCATACTCAGGCGCACACAGGACGAGGCTTCTCCATCTTTGAGGAGAACGATTGACCATGTATTGAAAAAACTGGCCTCAGGTGAAATGCTAAAGGTCATGGAAATAATCATACAAGAAAAATAAAGAAATGGAAGAAATCTGGGGACGCCATACTTATTTTCAAGTCATACCTCTTAGGGGAAAACAGGGGTCATCTTCATTTGTCAATTAATTGATTGAAAATGGTGTCACATCTTGATTAGTGATTTAACTTGACTCGGTCAATCCGTTTTTATAAGGATGATATATAAGAGCAAAAATCAAGATGTGACACCATTTCTTTTTCTCCGTGAGTTGAATGAAAGAGCAAGAGAGACTAGATAACTAATTTCAAGCAGTTGGTTCAAATCCAACCTCCTATCATAAGCCTCGTAAAGAAAAATCAAACATTGAATCGGCTGACTAATAAAGAAAAACTCATCTGAGGATATATTAATGGAAAATGTAGATGAAATAATAATAAGATTTTATAAAGCGAATATTGAACTCTCTGAATTAGTTGATGAGAAATATGCTGGAAATTGGGAGAATTTAAGACTAAATGATGACAAACAAGCCAGTCAATTTCGGGATATAATGGAATATGCTATATCTGATTTCCACCAAGCAACCTCAGGAGGGAAACTTTTTCAAGTAACAAATGACTTTGTTAAGCTTTATGAGAGACTAAATGAAATAACAGAAAATTACTTTAGAAAGGCTAACATAGAAGGCTTAATAAATCATATTGAAGAAGACTGGGGTTGGAAAACTGATGAGGGATATGTTGATGACCACGGTTTCATGGACGGATTTAAAATTTTCTTCTCTTTGCCTAATTATGGCCCAGATGCTTGGATAAAAAGGAGTTTGCTTATTAGGGGAGCCCGCATATCACCAACGATAACAAAATTTCCCAAAAACATTGAATCTGCGTTTAAAGAGGTCTGTTCGTGTTTTATATACGGTCATTTTATTGCTGCGTGTGCTTTATCAAGGTCTGTATTGGAGTTTTGTCTTAAAGAGAAATATAATCTTAACGACACTCAACTCCCCTTAAAAGAAATTATA
>CAIYCZ010000581.1 GCA_903924805.1 uncultured delta proteobacterium
ATGACAGACAATAAGAACAGAACGGCTGCTGAAATAAGACATATATTTACAAAAAACGGTGGCAAGCTGGGAGACCCCGGATCAGTCGTACGGTTATTCAGTAATAAGGGAACAATTATTTATGATAAGGGCACTGTTAACGAAGATAAACTTATGGAGATTGCACTTGAGGCAGGAGCTGAAGATATAACGGAAGATGGTAACACCCTTATCGTTACGACAGCGCCAAAAAGTTTTTATGCAGTTAAGGACGATATCGATAAAAGAACAGACCTGCCTAAATATATCAGCGCTGAGCTGAGCATGGTACCTCAGAACACCATACGCATTACCGGCAAGGAAGCTGAGCAGACGCTTCGTCTCATGGAAGCGCTGGAAGATTCGGATGATGTTCAAAAGGCGTATTCAAATTTTGATATCCCGGAAGAGGAGATGGAGCGGCTCAGTCAATAAACATTCCCACCTGCACGGTATAGTCTATACCTTCTTATGACCAGTCTGGTGATGACATCGGTCATCACTTTTATCCTCTGACACCATAATAATCTTTACATAAACAAGCATGCATTAAAAGGTACGGAAACAAAGACGGCTGCTCAGAAACAGTGCCGTCTTTTTCATGACGTTTTTCCTGAATTTTGCTATAATCTGAACAGCCTGCGAAATACAAGATATTCTATTTATAGGAGTACTGAGATACCATACTATGAAAAAGGCAGTGGTTCTTTTGAGCGGGGGAATTGATTCTGCAACGGCTATGGCTGTTGCGAAAGAAGAGGGCTATGCTCTTTATGCGCTCAGCTTCAGGTATGGCCAGCGGCATGGCATAGAAATAGATAAAGCGCAGCGCATAGCACAGGTTATGGGAATAAAAAAACACTTCATACTTGATATTAACCTGAAAAAGATAGGCGGTTCGGCGTTAACAGACGCAATTGAAGTTCCCAAAGGCAGGGGGGCAGGAGATATCTCACGCTCAATACCGGTCACCTATGTCCCTGCCAGAAACACCATTTTTCTTTCCTATGCCCTTGCATGGGCTGAAGTTTTAGGCAGTTTTGATATTTTTATAGGGGTAAATGCACTGGATTACAGCGGATATCCGGACTGCAGGCCTGAGTACATTCAGGCATTTGAAAAAATGGCAAACCTTGCTATAAAGGCTGCAGTGGAAGGAAAAGGCACGATTACCATTCATGCACCGCTTCTCCATCTCAGGAAGGCAGAGATAATACAGAAAGGAATAGCACTGGGGGTGGACTATTCAATGACCCACAGTTGTTATGACCCGCACATTGACGGCAAAGCCTGCGGGCGATGTGACAGTTGCCTGCTGAGGCTCAAAGGTTTCAGGGAAGCGGGACTTAATGATCCTGTACCGTATGCAGAACAATGAAAAACCCGTTTGAGATACTTGGCATCGCTCCAGAGATATGCAAAAAGCTGACCGATGAAGATCTTTTTTCTGTGGTCAAATCGTCGTATCGTGCGCTGCAGAGTATTTACCATCCTGACAAAGGGGGCTCGCATAAACAGGCCATTGAAGTGAATCTTGCCTATGAGATGCTTAACTACAAAAGTGACCCTGAAGGATTTGTTACCTACCGGGAAAAGTACATTAAAAGGCTCGCCTGGGCATCCCGAAAGCGCGCGAAGGATCTTGAACAACAGCTTGAGCAGCAGCAGAAACAATCCAAAAAGACCGCAATCAAGTATTATGAGTATATTCTTAACAGGCTGGGCTGTGGTGACTGTGGTGATTCAATAGAGTCGCTGCGATCAGTGACCATCGGCCTTTGTGATGTAGCCCTGCAGAAGAATCTGCCCCCCACCCCTCAGTTTTATGGAACAAACTACAAACAAATAAAGGTGGACAGGAATGGCCGCTGCTTTGTGCAGGAGGTTGGCTCGTCACAGTTCCATGAACGGAAATTTACAAAATTCCTGGGAACCATCCCGAAAGAAGAAATTGAGATTCTTCCCCATTTGCAGGGATACGAAACATCACCCCATGTTCCCTTTAATCTGCGGAATGAAAAAAAGCTCCTGGGGGGCAGAAAGCCGGTTTTTAAAAACATCATCCTTCAGGAAAATTTTATCACCTATTGCCTGTTCCACCTTGTTCCTCTGGTAAAAGAGCGCAGTTATCTGATTTCAATTAACACCCGGAACAAAAGTTTAATCCTGGATGGAGTCATCATCAAGATTACCCGCGATAGTACCACTGTTGCTTAATAGATCAATCTGCGGTATTGTTAAAACCAAACACGGCATCGCTATCGTTTTTTATAATAGGTAGTCCAGAACAGTAAATTAAAAAAAGGATGTGCGCTCTATGCGAAACCTCCGCGAATTAACAAAAGAAAACAAAAGGGAACATATTCTTAAAGCTGCTATAGACCTTTTTACCAGAAAAGGGTTTGAAAAAACGAGTGTTGAGAGCATTACCAGAAAATCAAAGATAGCCAAAGGAACATTTTATAATTTTTTTGATAAAAAAGAAGATGTGCTCCTGTATTTTTTGGATAAGGAGATATCAAAAAGTGTTGTCGAGATTGAACGGAAGATAAGCGTGCAAAAAACTATTGCCGATAAGCTTGAACTGCTGATTGCCACCTACATAAAATATATATTCCCCAATAAGGAATTTGGAAAAGTCCTCATGAAAGAACGGGTGGTGAAAATTGGCACGGGATGCAATCAGAATGAACTCAACCTTGTGCACACCGTGTCACTGCTGATTGATGGGTCAAAGCAAAAAGGAGAACTTAAGCGCAGCATTGATTCACAGCGCATGGCTGAGATGATATTTGCCATATATACCATGTATGTCATATACTGGATTAATGGGTTTATAAAAACCAAACAGCAGTGCGTTGCCCGGATAAGCGAGGTTATATGTCTTATTTTGAACGGGGCAGGCAAGAACAGAAAATAAATTATGAATCGTGTTTACTGAACATCTGTTCACCGGCGGAACCGCTGTTAGCTCCGCTTTTTGCTGCACGGCGCGCAACAAAATACTTGACAGGGCAGGGGGGTGCCTATACTATGACCGCAGTCATTAAAAAGTGACCGCGGTCATAGTACTTTGTGACTGCTTCATGGAACAAGGAGGATGACTATGTCGATGAGGGACGATCTGGTGAGTATTCTGGGTGCGGGTTCTGTCTTTGACGATGCCGCAACCCTTGCCGCCTATTCAGGCGATCAGAGTTTCGTTGATACCCGCCGTCCTGACCTGGTAGTTTTTGCCGAATCGGCAGAACAGGTGCAGGATGTGGTGAGGTATGCGAACAGGACCCTCACCCCTGTCATTCCATTCAGCTCAGGCCTTAATTTTCACGGCGGCACGGTTCCCCGGCAGGGGGGGATTGTTCTTAACCTGTCGCGCATGAATAAAATATTGGCCATTGATGCGGATAACTGGTCTGCGGTGATTGAGCCCGGGGTGACAATAAGCCAGCTTCAGGATGAGCTGGAAAAGCATCAGCTCCGCGCCATGCTTCCCTTTGGCGCACATCCCCGGCGGTCAGCCCTCACCAGTTATGTGGAAAGAGATCCCGCTGCTGCTGCTGCAAGCTTTGAGTACGGGAATGAACTCATCATGGATACTGAACTGGTTCTGCCGACCGGTGAACTGTTCCGGACCGGCCTGTGGTCGGGCGGAACCATGCCCGGGTCGCCCATGGGGCCGGTTCGTGCGATGCTGAACCGCCTCTGGACAGGCGCCCAGGGAACCCTGGGAATACTCACGAAGATGAATCTTAAAGTAGAATATCTGCCGACGCTGAGAAAAGTCTTTTCCTTCCCGTTTGATTCTTTCCCGGAGATCATGGAACCGCTCAGGATGATACAGCGCAAAGAGATAGGGCATGAATGTTTTATTATTAACAGCTTTAACCTGGCAGCACTGCTCTGTAAAGACTGGAGCATTTCCGAAACATTCCCCGCTGCCATGATTGCCTCAAAAGAGTTTGACTCACTCAGGGATAAACTTCCCCCATGGATGCTGGTTATCTGTATCAGCGGAGGCCCGCGGATGCCCGAGGAGAAGATAGCAGTGGAGGAGGATGCTCTGCAGAAAATCTGCTCCCTGGCCCGCATTCAGGCATACAACGACGGGCATCTGGGAGAGCTGTTGTCACGGGAGATGCTGCGCCCGTGGGGGATTTTAAAGAAATTCTGCTACCGCGGTTCGGTTCATGATGTTTCGTTTAAGTCTCCGCTCAAGCGGGTTCCAGACTTCCAGAGGATAATTATGGAAGTAATAAATGCCCATAACTATCCGCTGCGGGATATCGGGGTCTTCATCCTTCCCATTGAACGGGGACGCGCTTACCATGTTCAGTTTGATTTTCACAGTAACCCGCATAACCGGCAGGAGGCGGAGCACATAAAGGATATGTGGCTTGAAGTGAGCGAGCGGCTCATTGACGAGGGCGCTTTTTTTGACCGGCCCTATGGAGCATGGGCAGACATGGTGTACCGCAGAGCCGGAACCTATACCCAGAAGCTCAAGGAACTGAAAAAAGAGCTTGATCCAAACAATATCTTAAATCCCGGGCATCTTTGTTTCTGATGCCTACAGAGAAACGGGAGCTTTCCCTATGCCGTACTATGATAAAAAACCCGATAAAAAGTTTTTCGAAAAAAAGTTAGAGGACTACCGGGACTCGATCTGGGGGTGCGCCAGGTGCAACTGGTGCCAGAATATGTGGGCATGGAATGTGAAGAGCGCCGAGTTTTCTGAAATCTGTCCGGCCTTCCATGAATACCGGATTTTCCCTTATTCAGGCATGGGCAAGATGCACATAGCACGGGCCCTGCTTGAGGGGGATTTTGATTATGAGGATGCACCGGAAGTGGTAAAGTTTCTATACACCTGCACCACCTGCGGGGCATGCGAGATGAACTGCCAGCGGTTGCAGGACAAGGAACCGCTGCAGGTAAACGAAATCCTGAGAGCCCAATTTGTGCAGGACGGCATCGGCCCCATGCCCGAGCACAAGAACCTGATCAAGAGCGTTAAAAGCTATGACAATCCATGGATGCAGCCACGTTCACAGCGTGACCGGTGGGCGCGCAAAATTTCCATAAAAGAGGTAGCCAAAGAGGCGGCAGAGACGCTGTACTTTGTCGGCTGCACCTCAGCTTTTGACAACACGCAGTGGCATGTCGTCCAGAATACGGCCAGAATCCTTCTGCATGCAGGGGTTGACCTTGGCATGCTGGGAAAGGATGAGATATGCTGCGGCAGCCCCATGGCACGCATTGGTGACCGGGAGACGTTCATAAACCTTGCAAAGCGCACTATCGAGATCCTCAAT
>CAIYCZ010000582.1 GCA_903924805.1 uncultured delta proteobacterium
GCCAAAATTCAAATCACCACAAATAATAGTTTTCCCTTTTAGGATGTGCTCTTTCGTAAGTTGAAACATCTCTTGCAGATTGTACCTTGAATATTGACCTGTGATCGGTGTGTGAAAATTTATTAAGGTCATTTCACCCAAAACAGGGATGATGACCTTTGAAACCAGAATTCTACCCTTAAATCTATGCTCAATAGCAACTTCAGAAATACCTCAGTTTCTGGAAAAGATAAGATTCCCCCACCCACTGCGTGTGGGTTCCCATGAATATTTATATAAACATTTTTGGAATTCTTGTTTCGTCAGATATGTTAATGGATGAAAACATTCCTGAAAGCAAATTAGGTCGGCTTTTTCTTGCTCTATAGCATATTGAAACGCATGGTCGTTACTTCGATGGTTAATATTCCAAGTGAGGATTTTCATGTAGTAAATCGGGACTAGTAAATTGGGACAACGGTTCTATTTATTACAAATCCTTCACAAATACAGCGTTTATTTTCAGCATCACCAATGCTTCTACAGAATAAAGAGTCCCCCTATATATCTGTGAGTTCAATGCCGTTATCTGCACACCACTGGCGAAGCGCTTCTTTTGTATGCTGGTTTTCATAGTCATACCATTTTTCAAGCAACTCTTTTGAATCAAGCAACTCTTTGTATCTGGAATAGGCCCCTTTTCGACTGAAAATACTATTTACTTTTTCCAGCAACTCAGGACACTGTTCAGTGACGAAGTCTATTACCAGTCTGTTGCCAAGGTCTAAGTCATTTTTGTGGGGTATTTCAATGTACTGGTCAGAGTCTTCTATGTCTTCCGGCAAATCATCGGAATCACCCATGCCAGAAATATAAAATATCTCACCCGTCTCTTTACACAATAGGGCACTGTTAGTAAAGTTTGGCGCACTACTTACATAAAGGAAAGCATCTTCTATCTCATCAAGTTTCATAGCGCATCCTCCAACAGGTTGATTCCTGCCCCATTAATAGATACGTTTATTTTTGATTCAGAAAGCCTGTACTTCTGTTTCATTCGTCAAGAGCCTGTCTTGTTTACGGCGCTTATGATTACTCTGTTTTTTCGCGTCAACCTTTCTGCCCCAGTATGCTCCGCAACCTTTTTTAGCTCCAGAATGTTCTGTCTTCTTGACTTCGTATGCCATTAGAAACTGCCTTCCTTATAAAAAATAGAGACAGCACACTTTTTTTATTCGCTGGCTCATAAATCTTTTCCTTAACCACGTGCAGCCCGTTTCCGCCTGCTTGCATCAAGCTCCTTTTTCCGCAGGCGTATGGACTGGGGAGTTACCTCCACCAGCTCGTCATCTTCGATAAACTCCAGCGCCTGCTCAAGTGAGAGGATGCGCGCCGGGGTCAGCTTAATGGCGTCGTCCGAACCGGATGCGCGCATGTTGGTAAGCTTTTTGCCCTTGCAGGGGTTGACCACCAGGTCGTTTTCCATGGCGTGCTGGCCGACAATCATCCCGGCGTAGACCTCAACTCCCGGGCCGACAAACAGGATGCCCCGCGGCTGCAGCGCATCAAGAGAATAGGCAGTTGTCTGTCCGTGTTCCAGTGCGAGCAGCACCCCGTTCTTGCGCCCCGGGAGGTCTCCCCGGTAGGGTGCGTATTCGTGGAAAATGTGGGTCATTACCGCCGTGCCGCGGGTCTCGGTCATGAGCTCGCTGCGCAGCCCGATAAGCCCCCGGGCGGGTATTATGAATTCAAAGCGCACGGTTTCAGCTATGGGGTGCATGGAGACCATGTCAGCTTTGCGCGGTCCCATCTTTTCGATGACCGCGCCCTGGTATTCAGCCGGAACATCAACCACCAGGTACTCCATGGGTTCAAGTTTTTCACCATCCTTTTCCCGGAAGATAACCTCGGGCTTGGAGACCGCGAGCTCAAAACCTTCCCGCCGCATGTTCTCAATGAGGATAGACAGGTGCAGCTCACCGCGGCCTGAGACCTTAAAGGTATCGGGGCTTGCGGTATCCTCAACCCGCAGCGACACATTGGTGCGCAGCTCCTTTGTCAGCCGTTCCCGGATAGTCCTGGCAGTGACGAATTTGCCTTCACGCCCGGCAAAGGGCGACGTATTCAGTATGAAATTCATGGAGATGGTCGGCTCGTCGATGGCGACATAGGGAATAGCCACGGGCTTATCTGCAGCAGCCAGCGTGTCGCCGATTCCCACATCATCAAAACCGGCAACGGTGACAATATCGCCGGTCAGGGACTCCGCTATCTCAACCTGCTTCAGCCCTTCATACCCGAGTAACTTGGTGACCCTGCCGGAGGTTACTGAGCCATCGCGTTTTACCAGTGCCACGATCTCTCCGGCTTTCACGATACCGTTGAAGACCTTGCCGGTAGCGATGCGGCCAATATAATCGTTGTAGTCAATGTTTGCGACCAGCAGCTGAAATGGAGCAGCAGGGTCTCCCTGGGGGGGATGAACATTGCTTTCAATTACGGCAAAGAGCGGTTCCATACTGGTGGAGGTGGTGTGCAGGTCAAGCGTTGCGTATCCGCGCCTGGCATTTGAGTACACGATCGGGAAATCGAGCTGTTCATCGGAGGCGGTGAGCTCGCAAAAGAGGTCAAATACCATGTCCACCACCTCATGCGGCCGGGCGCCGGGACGATCGATCTTATTGATCACCACAATCGGCCGCAATCCCAGCTCAAGCGATTTTTTCAGGACAAAACGGGTCTGGGGCATGGGGCCGTCAAAGGCGTCCACGAGGAGGAGCACTGAGTCGACCATCTTCAGCACCCGCTCAACCTCGCCGCCGAAATCTGCGTGGCCCGGGGTATCCACGATATTGATCTTGTAGCGTCCATGGTGTATGGAGAGGTTTTTGGCCAGGATGGTGATCCCGCGCTCCCGCTCCAGGTCATTGGAGTCCATGACCCGCTCGGTGATAACCTCGTTTTCGCGGAACACCCCTGCGTGGCGGAGCATGGCATCAACCAGGGTGGTCTTGCCGTGGTCAACATGGGCGATGATGGCGATGTTTCTGATTCTCTTCTGCATGAATGAATGGTTCCTTCTTTAAAATCTTCAGCGTGACCGGCGGTTAATGGGAAAGTATGTGCGGCCAGTGATCGTGTAGGAAGTTAATAGGGACATCCGCTCCCGTTATTTTATACATTTAGCGTGCCGTCAGAGAAACCGATAAAATCCAGCTCACAATACTGATTAAAATCGACCCTACAATTCCTCCCCCCAAACCGCTGACATAAAATCCGGGCACGAAAAACGCGACCAATCCAAGCAGCAATCCATTTATTACCAGCAGAAAAAATCCAAAGGTCAGTACGGTCAAAGGCAGTGTCAGGAAAATCAGTATGGGCCGGATAACCGCATTAACTATCCCGAGGATAAAAGATGCAACAAGGGCTGCTGCAAAGCCATCTACCCGCAGGATACCCGGGAAGAGGTACGCGATGATCAAAATAGCAACCATATTGATTACAACACGGGCAATGAACATAACGGATAACCTCTCTCTTATTGGTACGCAAATAAACGAAATATTTAACCGCGGAGAGCGCAGAGACCGCTGAGGAACGAGCCTCTCTGCGAACTCAGCGTGCTGAGTTAAAAAAGTGGAAAGAGAAAAGAGCCAGGTGCAAGGTACAAGAACAGACAGAAGGCTCCCGTCCTCCGAGCACTGCGGAGGGTGGACAAAGGCACAACAAAAAAAATGATGCGGACAGAAAAAAAGGGGGCGGTTGCCCCCCTTTGCTCAAGGCATATTAATTCATGTGACTCTTCAATTTAAGCCAGGGAACCGGTTAAACCGTCTTCATCGATCAATACCTCAAAATAATTCTTCGCATAGTTCACAATATCGCCCCACTCACTCTTTAGATAGTCAATGCGTACCAGCTTGATCCGCTCATTATATGTTCTCAGCTTTTTAAAGAACTTAAGAAGCGCCTCCCGGTCAATGCTGGTCAGCCCGCTGAAGTTAATTGCAAGAGTGCCCCGGTTCTCTGCTAAATAGCTTTTGATTCTTTTCATTAATTTGGCAGCTGTTATCCGGTCAAACGCGCCATGAAGGTCCACAACCAGCGGGTGATGAGCAGCAGCCAGCGGCCGCAGATTTATTTTCAGGATGCCCTCTCCCTGCAGATCTACCGGGATCAGGGCATGCGGTGACATCCGATACTCGGTACGGGCAAGCTGGGGTTGGGGATAGCTGCAATATTTAAGCCTGAGTTTTGCCGCAAAAGCCAGCGCAGGGACAATCATAGCCTTTATCTTATTTTCAAAACCGCCCCGGCCTATCTGATTGATTACGGCGTGCTCAATTTCCCTGATTTTTTCAGCCACCTGCGGTGTCGGAGCATAACGGGCAGCAACAGGAAACAGCGGCAGTGCATCAAGACAGCCCTGGCGAAATTGTTCTGCCCGCTTCCTGAGAAGTGTATCAGTTGAATCCTTGAACCGGAGATACCCCGCCAACTGCCTTTCCACAAAGCGTACGGCAGAAGGGCCGAGCCGCTTAAATTCCTCTTTATAAACTTCAAGTATCAACTCTTCCATCTTCTCCTTGCTGATATTGGGGTGGCGGAACATGAGGTGGAATCCGTCATAGTGCCGATAGGGGACGTCAAGGAGCCGGCCTTCGTTTTGCAGCCGTTCAAAAAGCGGGGTATTGCAGGTGGGGCCAAGAATAAGAAACTGGCTCAGGGTAGGCCGCATGGACATAAGGTATTCAAAATCATCCCATACCTTCTCAACCGTGTGAAAATCATGGCCAAGAATAAGGGAGGCGAGGGTATTTATACCGTGCGCGTGGAGGGTATCAAAAATCTTTTTCACATCAAACCCTTTTAATTTAGCATAGGGCGCCTCCTTTGACTCCACTCCCACCCAGAGTGTTTGAATCCCCATCCTGACCAGGTCATCCGGATCCCACTGGGATATGGAGTAGGCACTGGCAAAACAGGAAATATGCACCGGCTCCTCATTATCCCTTATAACACAATCAAGATATTCCTGAGCCCGCTTCTTCTGCATGAGGAAATCTTCCTCGATAATGCCGATGGGGAGTTTTGCATTGCCAAGGGTCTTATGCACCCGTTTGATTTCCCGGTAGATGCCCTCGCCGGTGCTGATCAAGGGAATATGCTTTCTCCCATGGTAATGCGATGTGGCACAGAATTCACACCCGTGCGGACAGCCAAGGCCGGTGAGAATTACCGCGCCCCTCATTGCGGGAAATCCAAGAATTTTCCCCCTGGTGGGATAGACCACATGCTGCGGCGGTGTATCATCATGAACTTCTCCCAGAAGCCGCCGCATAAACGCAACACCTTCTTCGCGGCATATATAGTCACCATATGCTGCGCATTCAGGGAGCACGGTCCCGTATCCCCCCAGAATTATTTTTGCATGGGGGGCGCATTCACGTACCGCCCGGACCATTTTTTTAACCTTTTCAAAGGTAGCTATAACAAAGCTGATCCCGACGTAGTCATACCCCTTTTTTACCTCACGGATAAACTGCTTCATGTTTGGATACTGGAGTACCGTCGTCGGAGTTTTCAGGTTTTTGGCAATATACTCCAGCCCATATGATATATACGTTGAACGGATGCTGAAAATTCCCTGAGACCGGGTAACCTGAGCATGAAACAGCTCAGGCATTACATGCTCGGTACAGTCGTCTGTATTTATCCCAAAGGGCCCGCACACCGTTGTTAAAAGTACTTTTTTCACTCATTTCTCCTTCCGTTTTTGCCAGGCAGCTATAGCAGACGGTGAAATTGGAAACGGGTTCTGTATTTTCCTTTCCCGCCGAACATGCCATTTATCCGCGAGAGCCTCACAGACCTGACATCAGATCATGGGGTATGATCCACCCCATGCTTGCCGGTACTAAATATATCTGGCTTGGACGCACATCGCCTACCGTGCAGATGCTGTGACCGGTTTCATGCCTCGCACGTCCACCGGCGGCGGGTGAAGATATCTACATTCTGTGCGCGTAATTTTTTCTGTGAAGTTATGTTTATCAGCAGATAAATAAATCC
>CAIYCZ010000583.1 GCA_903924805.1 uncultured delta proteobacterium
GAAGCGTGGGCGTTATGGCAGGTATCACATTTAAAATAGAATTTGCCGCCTGCTGTAAGTTCCTCGGACTGCTGCTGGTTCAGCACCAGACCATCCTCTGCCTCAAGCACTGCTGTATTATCACGGATATGACAGGTGGTGCACGCCTGTTTCGGGTCCTGGGGCGGCTTGACCGCTCCGGGACTTACTACGTGCAGGCTTCCGGGACCATGACATGCTTCACAGCCAACCCCTTCTTCATGCCATGTGCCAACTATCCCCGGGAGACCACCCTGGTTTCCCGTTGCAGAATACCCCGTCGTATGACAGGAGCCGCAGTCAAATGGCTTTGCAGATGTCTGAGTTATCTCATAGGGAATGAACCGGCCTGGTGTACCCAGAGTTGTGTTCGGCAGATTGTACTGGGCATCAATCGCATCAACACCGGTGGTGAGCAGTGAGCCGTCGCTTTTCACAAAATGTGCCTTCCAGCCGTAGCCACCGACAGTATAGAGGAGGTTAGTTACTGACGGCAGGGAAATGCCCGGGGTAAAATCCGGATATGTTGGAGGCTGATTGTTATTCACTGCATTCAATGCAAAGTGATGGCCTGAATCCTGATAAGCATCGACCACGTCTTTGCTGAAGCCGGAATGGCATCCTATGCAGGTTGAAGAGCCAATATAGTCTGCCTGTTGAGGAGGCGGGCCGTCTTCCTCCTCAACTGAAAAGGATGCGGACGATGTGGCAGCCCCTCCCGGTATGCTGCGATAGCTGATTGCTACGGTTGCATTTCCATCTGCTGTCTCGGGCACGATGCTGTCCCAGAATATTTTATAATCGCCGGCACGCACCAAGCGGAACTGAAGCCCCAGCTTTTCCTCCGGAGCACCGCCAAAGGTTACGGTTCCTTGTGCTGAAGCAAAAGAAAAGAACGGTGCAGAAAACGAAACCACATAGCGGATAGCATCACCGGGATGGAAGGTTGTTTTTACCGTGTTTTGCAGGTCAGTCGTTGTTACCGATTTTACGGAAAGCTCACTTACTGCTGATTCACTGGTTAGTGGCAGCAGACAGACAATTATGGCTATCGTCAAAATAATGTAGTATCTCCTGTTGATTGGAATGATCATCTATTGCCCCCTTGCATATGATTTTTTTTGTGCACCTTGTCGCAGTCCATATAATGTGTTACATACTAAATACTAAATAACACATAGAAAAGCACCCTGCAATACGCATGAATCTTTATACAGAAAAAATTAACATGCACACTCGTTAACTCCATTATACCTTTTTATAATACCGATAGACACTTCCTTTCCCAGGACTTTTCCCCTTGCTGCGAATACCCGTGTGTGCTAAACATTCCCATATAACAATATAACGAAACTACCGTTTTATCTATAGGCACATTAACTAACAGTTGAACAGTACGATGAACATTCTCCTTGTATATCCCCAGGTTGCTGAAACATTCTGGAGCTTCAAGTACGCCCTCAGAGTGATACAGCGGAAATCGGCCTTCCCGCCGCTGGGAGCCTTGACCGTTGCAGCCATGCTGCCTGACTCCTGGCAGAAACGCCTGGTGGACATGAATGTAATAAATCTGCGCGATGAGGACATCCTGTGGGCTGATTATGTCTTTATCAGCGCCATGGTAGCGCAGTGGGGTTCCACCCGTAAAGTCATCGATCGCTGCCGCAAGCTGGGCGTCAAAACAGTGGGCGGTGGTCCGCTGTTTAATTCCTACCATGATGATTTTCAGGATGCTGATCACCTGGTACTGGGCGAAGGCGAATTCACCGTGCCGCAGCTGGTGGCTGATATTGAAAACGGCTCTTTAAAAAAATATTATGAGTCAGATAAGCAGCCTACGCTGGACACCACACCATTACCCCAATGGGACCTTATCAACTTTAAAGATTATGTAAGCATGGCGGTTCAGTATTCCAGAGGATGCCCGTTCAACTGTGAGTTCTGCGACATCATTGTCATGAACGGCCGCGTCCCCCGCTCTAAACCTGATGAGCAGATGCTGGCCGAGCTGGATGCCCTGTACAGCAGGGGCTGGCGCGGAACGGTATTTATCGTTGATGATAACTTCATCGGCAATAAAGGCAAGGTTAAGTCACTGCTGCGTGAGATCATTACCTGGCAGAGCCGCCGCAAGCGGCGATTCAACTTCTTTACCGAGGCTTCTGTTGATTTGGCAGAAGATGAAGAGCTGATGAATCTTATGGTGCAGGCAGGGTTCAACAAGGTGTTTCTGGGCCTGGAAACCCCGTCCGAAGAGAGTCTCCGGGAGTGCGGGAAATCTCAGAACCTCAAGCGCAGCCTCGCTGATTCAGTACAAATCATTCAAAGCCATGGCCTCATGGTTATGGGCGGCTTTATTATAGGCTTTGACAGTGATCCGCCCGATATTTTCCAGCAGCAGGTCCAGTTCATTCAAAAAACGGGCATTGTTACTGCCATGATCGGGCTGCTCACCGCAATGCCTGGCACACGCCTTTATGAAAGATTGGAAAAGGAAGGCAGGCTTCTTTTCAAGAGCGCCTGTAACAATACCGACCCTGACGAGGGTCTCAACTTTGTATCCAAAATGGATCGGGAGACCATCATCAAGGGCTATAAGTGGGTTATGAACACCCTTTATTCGCCTGAAATGTATTACAAACGGATTTTAACTTTTCTGCAGCACTACCGGCCTTCGACAAAATTTTATCTGGAGAGAAATGACGTCTTAACGTTCCTCCGCGCTTTCTGGTATCTTGGTGTTACCGATAAGCAGGTAGGCAGGAATATATACTGGCGGTTGCTGAAAAATGCATTCTACGGTTATCGGAAGGCATTTACTGAAATTGTGACTCTGGCTTTATACGGGTATCACTTCCGCAATCTGTTCTGGTCACCGGGCGTGACATCAAAACCTGAGAAGTAATTACAAAATATTCTTAAGTTCTGCTACCAGCCTCTTATTTTCACTTTTCTTTTTTACCGCGATACGGAAATACCGGTCATCCAGCCCCTGAAAATTATGACACGCCCTGATTATAATCTTTCGCTGCAGTAGTCGTTCATAGAGTTCTGCCACGCTGACTCGCGCAGAATCGCGCAGCTTCAACAGTAGATAATTTGCCGCGCTCTCAAATGTCTTAAGCGATGAAAATTTCTGAAGATCGCTGGCCAGTGTTTGCCGCGCCGCAGAAACATACTGAAGAGTTCTTTTAATATAGGCGCTGTCCTTCAGGCTTTCAATGCCGGCACATTGCGCCAGGGCATTCATGGACCAGGGCTCCTGCATACGCCGCAGTTTCGCAATGTTTTCTCTGCAGGATATGATGTATCCAGCCCTCAGTCCCGGGATAGCATAAAATTTAGTCATTGATCTTAAAACATAAAGATTTTCAAATTGATTCACAGCATATTTCAGAGAATGGTTTTCATTAAAATCAATGAATGTCTCATCCACAATCACCTGCGTTTCCCGTTCCTGTGCATGCCGCACTATCTGTTTTACCACCTCATAAGGAGTTAATACACCGGTGGGATTCCCGGGATTACAGATATACAAAGCATCATAGCCCTGCTGCATTTCTTTCAGCAATGTATCCTGCACGATAGTAAATTTTTCTCCTTCCCGGGTAATGAAGTAGAAAACCTTACCGTTTGCAAGCCTGACGCTTGATTCATATTCGCTAAACGCCGGAACCACTATCAACACCTTTCCGGGTTTAAGCAACCGGGGCAGCAGGAAGATAAATTCTGTAGAGCCGTTCCCGGCAAGGAGATTTTCGCAGGGAAGGTTGTGATACCGCGAAAGCTCACGGATAAATGCATATGCAGCGCAGTCCGGATAATTGAGAATCGCTGTGCTATGGTCTGAAAAAACTTTTTCAACGCGCCGGGAAAACCCCAGAGGATTTATGTTGGCACTGAAATCGAGAAGATCCCGGGGTTCTATTCCAAACTTCCGGGCGATTTTATAGATAGTTCCGCCATGTGCATTGTTCACAAAAATCTCCTTTGAGTTATTATAAGGTTAAAAGGTTAAGAGGTAAAAAGGTTTTTCGTTTTTTAATCAGACCAGTCAACATAGAAGATATTTCATTTGCCTATTCACCTCTTAACCTCTTTGATTTTTTTTACTGCTATGTTTTTAAACTCATGTTATTAACAAACAGCAATGCTATAATAACAACTGGACATTAGTATAAACTTCTCAATTCATCAACCTTGATAAAAAGGAGAGAAAGTTTATGGCAAAGATGAATAAACTAATCCAGGAACATC
>CAIYCZ010000584.1 GCA_903924805.1 uncultured delta proteobacterium
TAAGATAATCCAAAAAGATCTTGAAGGCCCCGTAGTCAAGCGTCAGCGGGCACTGGACAAAGCTGGTCCCGGCAAATGCGATAAGGCCGATGCGGTCTCCTTCAAGCATCTGCGAAAGGTCATAGACCTTTCTTTTTGCCCGCTCAAGGCGGCTCGGCTTGATATCTTCAGCCAGCATGCTCTGTGACACATCAATGGCGATCAGTATGTCCACGCCGTGCCGCTTGATATCTTCCCAGTGAAATCCCCAGCGGGGCTGCATAAGGGCAGTTATCAAAAACACAAAAGAAATAATTATGAGAGCCGCTTTCAGTTTCTGCCTCCCCCGGTAATGTGATGGCACCAGCTCGGAAGCAAGCGTCTCACCGCAAAATGCTTTTATGAGCCGGTCCTTTTTGCGGAAGGCATAGATATAAAAAAATATAAGAGCAGGTATAAGCCAGAACAGGAATAGATATGAGGGATGGGCAAGGCTCATGTATAATAATTCCAAATTACAAAGTTCACATGACAAATACTTTTTATTACGGTATTTTTCTCAGTTTGGTATTTGCCAGAACTATCTCAGCCAGCAGCAGGCATAAACCCGGAATAAGAAAATAGGCAAAGAGTTCTTCATATTCCATATATTCCTTGACCTTGGCCTCGGTCTTTTCCATTTTATCTATCTGCTGATAAATGGTCTTGAGGGCTTCTGTATTGGTAGCACGGAAGTACGTGCCTCCGGTTTTTTGGGCAATCTCCTGTAGCGTCTCCTCATCAAGGTCAACCTTCTGATACACGTAGCGCTTTCCGAAGAGGCTGTCGACCAGAAACGGGGCCTCACCTTCGGTGCCGACACCGATGGTGTACACCTTAATGTTACAGGTCTTTGCTATGTCTGCTGCCGTTGCCGGGCTGATAGTGCCCGTATTGTTTCGTCCGTCAGTCAAAAGGATTATGGTTTTTGACTTTGACTTCAAATCCTTGAGCCGCTTTACACAGGTTGCAATGGCAGACCCGATGGCCGTAGAATCTCCGGCCATGCCTATTTCAAGACTGTCCAGAAAACTGAGCAGTACCCCGTAGTCAAGCGTCAGAGGGCACTGGGTGAACGCCTCCTCAGCAAACACAACCATGCCCATCCGGTCATTCTGGCGCCCGTGGATAAATTCATTTACCACCTTCTTAACCACCTGAAGCCTGTTGACCCGTTTATTATTGAGCGTAAAGTCCAGGGCATTCATGCTCCCTGACGTGTCAAGACAGAGCATGATGTCAACACCTTCCGTGATAATCTCCGTTGTTCTGGTGCCAGACTGTGGACGTGCCAGAGCCATGATAAAAAGGCACATGACAAGACATCGCATAACCGGAAGCACTTTTCTCCAGAAAAGAGACCGGGAGTGCTTCAGCCCCTTGAACAGTTCCAGGGATGAAAAACGAATCCGGCTGCTTCCGGCTCGCTTCCACTCATACAGCATCATGAGGGGCACTATCACAAGCGCTATCAATAGCCACGGCTCAGCAAAACGGATCATAGGTATGAGAGGGAATTATGGTGCATGATGATACAGAGTTATTGCCGCTGCGGTTTAATTCTCCGGTGTTGTCACGGGTTCTTTTGTTTCCTCAATAACCCGTACAACCTTCCGGCATTCATTCTCAGTAGTCAGTCTGTCCGGACAATACGTGGCAAACTTTACCAGGTCCGCATGGCGGAGTATTTCTCTGGTCTCTGCTTTAATGGATGAGCCAAACGCATTCAGATTAAAAATATCCGGCAGCAGTTCCTCTGTCGTTCTCTCGACAGCAGGGATATTAAATCTACGTTCAATATAACGCCTGAAAATCTCGGAGAGACGAAAATAATATTCTTTCACCACGCCTCGCTCAAGGAGCTGCTCACGGTTGAGCTGCTCAAGTTCTTCAAGCGCATAAACATGGGCAGGTTTGTACGGCTCAGGTAGTGCCTTTTTCTTTTTATAAAAATAAAAACAGAGGGCCCCGGCAGCGCATGCCAGAAGAGCCAGCGAAATACCGTACATGATGAGCGGGCTCAACAGCCGCGGGACCTCCTGGAGCGGCTTGATATCGACAATGTCACGTACCGCGCCATCCTGTTTGTCTTTGAGCACCGATTTGACTTCAATAAAAACGTGCGCTGTTTTAACCTCGCGTTCTTCTCCAGCCGAGTCTTTATATGATGCAGTAAATGGCGGTATGATATATGAACCCACGATGTCCGGCTGCAGTTTATACCACTTTTTAAACACCGTGCGGTTATCAACCAGTCGGGGGCTTTCCTCGCCTGCGTCTACAATTCTTAAACCGGTAATCTGCGACCCTGTCTCAGATAGTTTCACATCAAGCTGCGGTTCACTGCTCACCGCAAGGGTCAGGGTGATAATGTCCCCGACAATGGCTGTAGCCGTATCCACCTGTGCTTTAAATTCAATCAAAGGCAGCGGGGCTGCCTTTGATTCATTACCTTGTTTACCGGTGTCAGCGGAGCAGGAAATAAAAAAGAAAGCCAGAACCGCAAGAATAACGTTTATACCCCTATGCTTCATCGAGCGTTCGCTCCGGTAGTTGCCGTTTACGAATTAATTACTTACAGGCTGTTGAAAAACACCCATCTGCTGCGTTGCGCTCATCCCTCGTCATTGCGACGTACCGTGAAGTACGACTCATTCCTCGTGATTTCGCGCGCCTTGCACCTGAATGTTTTTGACCAGCCTCAAGAAAAACCACTTTTTCAACAACCTGCTTATAATCGCTTCTCGCGCATCCTGAAAAATTTCAGCATGGCGTCAATATAGGGAGCATTGGTTCTGATATCCATACAGTCAATACCTGCAGACCTGAACATGTGCAGCCGCTCCTGGAATAATTTTTCAGATGCGTTTTTAAATGCACTGCGAAGTCCGGCATCCGCAGTATCAACAAGCAGTGTTTCACCTTTTTCCGCGTCTTCAAGCTCAGCAATCCCCACATCAGGCAGCTCCCGCTCCCGGGGGTCACTGATATGGACAGCTATCACATCATGTTTTTTGTTAGTGATGCGGAGGAGTTTTTCATAATCGCGGGCGATGAAATCAGAAATAAGAAAAGCTATTGCCCTGCGCCTGCACACCGTATTCAGATAATGAAGTGCAGCACCAATATCAGTTCTGGTTGACCGGGGCCGGTGCTCCAGCACCTCTTTAATAACCCTCCATACATGGCCACGCCCCTTTTTGGGAGGAATATACTTTTCAACGTGGTCGCTGAAGATGATAAGCCCGACTTTGTCATTGCTCCTGATTGCGGCAAAAGCCATCACTGATGCCATCTCTGCAGAAAGTTCGTTTTTAAACTGCTTCTCTGTTCCGAAAAGGCCGGAAGAGCTCACATCAACAAGCAGCATGATGGTCAGTTCCCGCTCTTCCCTATATACTTTTATAAACGGATGGCCCATCCGTGCGGTAACATTCCAGTCAATATCCCGGATATCATCTCCGGGGTTATACCCCCTGACTTCCTCAAACTCCATGCCGCGTCCGCGAAAAGCACTCTCATACTCTCCGGCAAAAATATCATTGACCAGATGATTGGTTCGGATGTGAATCTTTTGAATTTTATGGAGAATTTCTTTCTGTATCATGGCAAAAAATCTGAGGCGGATTTGAACGCTGCAATGAAAGACTACCGATAAACACCATACCAGCCGGTTCAAAGCAGTTTATCATTGTTCTGTTACTTGTTATTACGGTACCTCAATGGTATCAAAAATTTTTGTTATGATATCGTCAGTAGTAACGTTTTCAGCTTCTGCCTCATAGCTTATAATAATTCTGTGGCGCAGCACATCGCGTCCGATGGACTTTATATCCTGGGGGGTCACATACCCCCGGCCCTGCAGGAACGCATATGCCCGCGCTGCCTGATTGAGGTATATGGATGCCCGGGGGGAGGCCCCAAACAGGATCAAATGCTCGACATCAATGCCAAACACGTTAGGCTCGCGCGTCGCAAAAACCACATCAACAATATAGTCCTGCAGCTTTTCATCGATGTATATCCGGTCGACAACATTTCGCACCTCCACAATATCATCTGGTGTTGTTACCGGATGAACCTTTTCCACGCAACGCCCTGCAATGCGCTGCATAATCTGCTTCTCTTCAGCTTTATTGGGATAGCCAACTTTCAGTTTCAGCATAAACCGGTCAATCTGGGCCTCAGGCAACGGATACGTCCCCTCCTGCTCAATAGGATTCTGGGTAGCCATAACTAAAAATGGCTCTTCAAGAGGAAACGTCGTCTCGCCGATAGTTACCTGCCGCTCCTGCATGCATTCAAGCAGCGCGCTCTGAACCTTTGCCGGAGCACGGTTTATTTCATCAGCCAGAATAATATGAGAAAACAGGGGGCCCTTTTTGATCGTGAATTCCCCGGTCTTCGGGTGATATATCTGCGTTCCGATGAGATCAGCGGGAAGAAGATCCGGGGTAAATTGAATCCGCTGGAAGCTGGTGTCAATGGTTTGTGCCAGTGTCTTTACCGCCGTTGTTTTAGCAAGGCCGGGAACCCCTTCAACCAGAATATGACCGTTTGCCAGCAGTCCGATGAGAAGCCGCTCAAGGAGGTAATCCTGACCTACCATGATTTTTTTCATCTCCTGCACTACTGCCCGCATCAGGGGACTTTTGCGCTCAACTTCTCTGGTGATCTCTTGAATGTTAGGCTCCATTGAATCCTCCGCTTCTAAAATTTATTATTAATGCATCTGAATGGCTTTTTGTCTCTCATGTCATAAGAGGCTCTACATACTATTCCTGGAGAAGTAAACGATGGGGAACGAAGGGTACGGCTGGTAATTATTTTTACAAGAAGGAAAAAATACATAAACAACAATAGGTTTCAATACCTCATTTGAACATTTTTCTGAACCTGCTCTTTTCTTTTTCCACACGTTCACCTTCTAAACTTGCCAGTTCGCGAAAAAGCTCTTCCTGCCGCTCCGTGAGGGCTGTGGGTGTTTTAACCAGTATTTGAACTATTTCATTTCCTTTCCCCATCCCGTTAAGATAGGGAATCCCTGACCCTTTGATGGTAAAAAGGTCTCCTGACTGGGTGCCGGCAGGGATGTGGATCTTTTCCGTATCGTTAAGCGTGGGCACCTCAATTTCGGCTCCGAGCGCAGCCTGAGAGAATGAGATGGGCACCCGGCAGAGAATATCATTATTGTGCCTCGTGAAAAAGGGGTCCTCCTCAACGTGGATAAATACATAGAGGTCCCCGGGATGGCTCCCCTTTTCACCCGGTTCTCCCTCGCTGTTTAATTTAAGCCGCACGCCGGTTTCCACGCCTGGAGGTATTTTCACTTTAAGGGTCTTAACCTGTAAAACTTTCCCCTGGCCCCTGCATTTTTTACAGGGCTTTGTAATATGCGTACCTGATCCATGACAATGAGGGCAGGTCGTGCTGATGGTAAAAAAGCCCTGCGTTTGGTTTATCTGGCCCCTTCCCTTGCACCATCGACAGGTCTCAGGAGAGGTGCCCGGTTCAGCACATGAGCCACCACAGGCTTCACACATGACAGGTTTTTTAACTTCAACCTCTGTTTCCCTGCCAAAAGCAGCGTCGCGAAGCGAAACGCTCAGATCATACCGTAAATCAGCACCCCTTCTGGCATAAGAGCGGCCGCGCCCTCTTGGGCTAAACCTTCCAAATCCAAAAAAGTCCTCAAAGATATCTCCAAACGATGCAAATATATCCTCAAATCCGGCAAATCCAGAAAACCCGGTTCGTTTAAGGCCTTCATGGCCAAAGCGGTCATACAGGCTGCGTTTCTCTGGATCGCTCAGTACTTCATAGGCTTCACTGGCTTCCTTGAATTTTTCTTCAGCGTCTTTATCACCAGGGTTTCTATCTGGGTGATATTGCAGTGCCTTCTGCCGGTAGGCCTTTTTTATTTCTGTTTCAGGGGCATTCCGCAAAACACCTAATATTTCATAATAGTCGCGCTTTGTCATAGCTACCTATAATTTAAAAAGAGGAAGGTTCCGTATCCACTCGATGTCAAAGAGTTCACCGATCACCCCGATACTGAGAATGATGATGTAGACAAACAGAAGAGCAAAAACAATTTTATCTTTATGTGCTGTTACAAGGGTTTTAATATTCATGGTTGTTACTCGTTTCATGCTGCTGCAACCGGGAAACTGCAGATTAGATTTTAATCATAAATTTCATTTTGTCAAGGGAAGGCACTGAGCACAAACGCGAGGCCATGTTGAATTTCCCGCCCTGAACGCGGTATCTCTTCGCTTATAGTAACATACCAAAACATCCTGTTAGAAGTCAGGAATTTTTTCTTCAATATAGGTCCGTATTTTATTTTTAAGCCGCTCTTCCAGCTGACGGACTCGTTCCTTCGTCACACCATATTTCGCCCCTATTGCCTGAAGGGTCCGGGGATGCTCAGATAGAAGCCGTTTCTCCAGTATTTCCAGCTCCTTATCATCAAGTGATTTTTTGAATTCATTCAGTTTCTCGTTGAACAGCTCCTGCCGTTCACTGCGTGCCATTTTTTTATCAAAAAGCTCTTTGTCATCAGAGATGAAATCTCCTCTGGTCTCTTTCCAATCATCTCCCACCACCTGATCAAGGGACGGCTCCCAGTCACCGAAGA
>CAIYCZ010000585.1 GCA_903924805.1 uncultured delta proteobacterium
AGACCGGGTAATCTATACCTATATGGGCATGCTGAAACCCCGTATGGGCAATGCCAATTACTGCAGTGCCGGGCAGCTCTCACCGCTTTTAAATGACCCCTATTATAAGACCATTGGTATCGGCACAAAAATATTTCTCGGGGGCGGAGCCGGCCATATTGTCTGGCAGGGTACCCAGCATAATCCCGGAGTAAAGCGCGGGGAAAATGGTGTTCCGCGGGTGCCTGCCGGCACCCTTGCAGTGCTCGGAGATCTTAAACAGATGAGCCCTGAGTGGCTAAAGGGAGCAAGCTTTACCGGATATGGTGTCACCCTGACCGTGGGAATCGGGATACCAATTCCTGTCCTCAACGAAGACATAGTACAATATACGTCGGTCAGGGATGACGACATCTGGGCGCAGATTATCGATTACAGCGAAGGGTACCCCCAGATAAGCGGAGGGAGCCTCGGCGAAGTAAACTATGCACAGCTTAAAAGCGGCTCCATTACGGTCCAGGGAAAACAGATACCCACCGGCGGCATCTCAAGTTACAGCCGGGCGCGCCGGATAGCCGGCTTACTGAAAGAGAGAATTGTCGCAAAGCAATTCTATTTAACAGAACCGGTTGCACCCATCCCGTCTGCGGATTCCGGCATAAGCTTTAAACTGTTGCAGGAGAAACCGTTAAGGCAGAAGGATTAAGAAAACATTACATACACCCTCCCCACATCCCCTCCCATCAAGGAAGGGGAAATAACAGCATGCAAAATATGTCCCTCGCCCCGGCGGGAGAGGGTTTGGGTGAGGGGGGAAAATATAGGAGCTATTAACCATGACCAAAAAGCGCATCGTATTAACATTTTCATCAGCCCTGGTTGATCAGCCGCTTACCTATCACCTGGTAAAAGACTATGACCTGATGGTTAATATTCTGCGGGGTGTTGTTACCCCGAATCAACCGGGTCGTCTCGTGGTGGAGATTTCCGGCAAGAAAAAAAATCTGGAGGATGGGTTACATTACCTTGAAGGGCTTGGGGTGGAAATACAGTCACTTGCCCAGGATATCAGATGGCATGAAGATAAATGCACGCAATGCACCGCATGCATTCCCATATGTCCCACCAAAGCGCTCAATGTTAACCGGGACACTATGGAGGTTTCCTACGACAAGGATCGCTGCATTGCCTGCGAGCTCTGTATTGCCGTGTGCCCGTTCAAGGCACTTGATATCCAGTTTTAAACAATCAAAATGAGAGAGGGGACGCACGTCCCCTCTCTCATTACTAATCTAATTTATTCCGCACTCAAAATTTCCAACACCTATTCACCGACGGTAATCCCGATTTCCTCAAGCAATGACCCGCGCTCGATAAACCAGAGAACTATGTTAATGTCTGCCTGAAGTTTCGGGCTCCCTGCTGCCTGTATTTCATGAAGAGTGGCTACTATAGCATTCACTTTTTCTGCGGTTATCGTTACCTCCCCCGCTGCCAGCAGTGCTTCAGCAATCCCCATATTTTCAGATACTAATTGTTTAAATTTCTCCTGCAGCGCCGGGTTTCCTGCAATGATGGAGCTTATCTCTCCTGCATCCCGGTAATAGAGCGTTGCCAGAAGCGCTCCGGATGGGCTGCTGATGATTGAATTCCGAAGCTCCCTCAATGTGCTGATATCGTCCTGTTCATCCATGTTCTGGACAAACGGACAGGAAGACTGAGGCGGTTCTGTGCCGACCACTACTGACCGCTGGAACATCTGAATGCGGTAGTTCTGGAAATCTGAGACATAGACCTGATCCGGGGAGGAATAAGCAATCCCGTAGATGCCGTTAAACTGCCCGTCACCGCTGCCCCAGGATCCCCATTTGGTAATGAAGATGCCGTTTGTATCAAACATCTGCACGCGGTTATTGGTGCTGTCCGCGACATAGAGGTTTCCCCCCTCATCAACGGCAAGTGCCGTGGGAAAATTAAATCTGCCATCAGTGCCGCCATAGCCTCCCCACTTGGCAAGGAAGGTGCCGTTTGCATCGAACTTCTGGATGCGGTTGTTCCCGGTGTCTGACACAAAGACAGCATTTGACTTGGGATCAACCGCAATACCCCATGGAGAGTGGAACAGCCCATCAAGAATGCCGGGCAATCCCCATTTTTTAATAAATGTGCCGGCACTGGTAAACTTCTGGATACGGTTGTTGTTGGTATCTACTACATAGACATTACCCGTAGCATCAACGGCAACTGCCGTCGGGTAGTTAAACTGCCCGTCACCAGCTCCATTGGAACCCCACTCACGTATGAACATGCCGTTGTAATCGAATTTCTGAATGCGGTGGTTCGACTGGTCTGCCACATACACAAATATATTCGGGCCCTCGTAACCAATGGCAATGCCCTGGGGATACAGGAACTGCCCCTGACCTGACCCCTGAGTTCCCCATTTTGTGATAAAGACACCATCAAAAGTAAACTTCTGCACCCGGTGGTTGTTTTCATCCACTACATAGACATATTGCAGGGCATCAACCGCAACGCCCCGTGGGTAATTAAACTGCCCGTCGCCACTGCCGGGAGTTCCCCACTTCAAGTAAAACTGGTGCAGAAATGCCGCAAAACCACTATTCACTGTAATTAAAATAATAAGGAGCAGAAGCCCGGCTACTTTTGAGACACGCCTGAAAGTGTTACGGGGCGTCCGTATCCTGGCAGTGCTGTTTATACCTTTTATTGCCTGCACTTCAGCCACTTCTTGTTTTTTAGCATCCATATCATGTCCTCCTTCTTATGTTTTTATAGTTTAGTGATGACTGCCGG
>CAIYCZ010000586.1 GCA_903924805.1 uncultured delta proteobacterium
GGTATGAACGCACCGGCCGCTCACCCCCTTATGATTCAGAGAAAGAAGTAATTTTTGTACTCTGCCCCAACACTCCTTTCTATCGCACCAGCCGCAAGCCCAGGACCCTGCTCGGTGAGATTTATCGAAGAAGGCCTTACATTGCCTTTGCTACCCTTAGATCTTGCGCCATCGCAAGTGACGCAGTTGCACACGAACTAAAGGAACTCACCACGGATTCTGAAGAAAAAGCACGGCAGGAGAGCTTTGAGTATTTTGAGGAAAATAGAAGAGCCTTATCCATATTCTTAAGCGCAAGCCTCGAGCAGGGCGTTAAATTGGAAAAATCTTACCAGCGGCGTTTAGTGGCTCTTGCCACACCGAAACTCAGCCCTTCAATTTTAGCAGTAAAAGAATACCCGGAGAAAATCATTGAGCAGTCTATCTTAGCCATCCGCGCCGGCGCAGACATGATTCATTTTGATGTTGTAGGTACACGCGGCAGGAAAACTGAAGTTGTGGAAGAAGGCTCTGAAGATACCAGCGCTTTATTTACTCCTGAACTTTTAAGGATGTTAAAGCTGACAGCGCAACGGCAAGGAGTGACCGCAGTTGTAGATGTGCATATTATGGATATGCAACCTTCTGAAGCCCTGCTTGCAGAGTGGATTGATGCCGGAGCTGACTATGTGACTGTGCATTGGGAAGCCTACTCGGATAAGGCGCTGTTGCGCGACAGGCTGTTATTTATTTATCATAAGACAAAAACCGGGCTTGCCATCAGGCCGGATGCAGACATTGAAGCAGTGATAGGGTTCTTGAGCGACCATCCATACCTGGTTGAACTTATTTCTCAAGGCGGAGTCTTGCCTTGCCTGGGCGGACAGACCATGAATTACGGTATTCTTGAAAACGTAAATAAATTGTATACTGCCAGGAAGCAGAATAAATCGTTCAACTTTCAGATTATGGTTGATGGCGGCATAGAGGCAGAGGTTTCCGGACGCAAGTGCTTCTGGCAGGGCGCTGATATTCTGGTCGCAGGAAGTGCTTTCTTTGGCGCAGGGACCAGGGACCTGTCCACGCTTCAGGCTGCCTGCAGGACGCTCAAAGATACCACTCCCATCGAGGAGTTGAGTTATTACCACGCCATCGCCAATTATATTGAGCGATTACATCGTCAGAAAAAGGGGCCGCTCTGGGTGCGCATTGACGGCTATCACGGCGGAGGCAAGACTTATACCACGGAAAGATTAAGAGAGATACTTTTACACCACGGCCTTGAGCCGGTGGTAGTAGGGCTGGATCTCTCCTGGACTGACCGCAGAAAGAGGCAGGCTTGGAAAGAGCAGGCCTATCAAGCAAGGGCAGCTGGCAGAGATCATGATTATTTCCACGCCTTAAGACAGGCGCCTGTGCCCATGCACTGGAGAAAGGCGCACTCCGATTACCTGATCCGTGCAATTGAACAGGCGCTAAGAGCAGGCAGGCAACATGTTACCGTCAGGGATTGTTATCAATTTAATGCTGTCGGTGATACAGAGGGCAGGGTAACATTCCCTCTAAGCAATAATTCCGTGATTCTCGTCGAGGGTGTTTATGTGTCTTGCGTGGATAAACCGGATTGGGATCTGAAAATCTATACCGTGGCTGATAAGGAAGTATCCAAACAGCGGGCAATGGTGCGCGATGCCAAAAAGGTGCACCGGCCTGCGGCTGAGACCAGGATTCTTTATGAGGATGTCTATGAGCGTACTTATGCAGGATATGAACAGCAGTGCCGGCCGCAGGAAAATGCTGATATTGTTATTGATGCTAGCGTCGTTGATCCAGAAACCAGGCTTCCGGTTAATCCGAGGATTACCAGGTCACGGTTGCCTTTATTTCTTCTTCAGTGCACCAGCTGCAGCAGGCAAA
>CAIYCZ010000587.1 GCA_903924805.1 uncultured delta proteobacterium
CATTGAGGGTCAATATGTGGGTTGCAGGCTTCTTTGCAGGGTTATTTGCCGATTGGGCAACCTATTTGGGCACATCTATTATGCTTGCTTCAGGGATAAAAAGTGCTGATCCATTTATGCCCATTTTCACAAAGATCGTCATTTCTTTCATCCCTACACAGCTGCCCCTGGGAATTCTGGAAGGTGCAATGACTGCAGGTGTAGTTGTCCTGCTGGCTAAGAAACGACCTGACCTCCTTATCAAAATGAGAGTGATAAAGGCTGGAGAGGTGGTATTATGAAAGAGCGGAAGGTGGAGGCCGGAAGTCAGAAGTCGAAAAATAAAAAACAGAAAAATAAACATATTTTAAAGATTTATTTAGTCTGTTTGCTGATTTCAGCCCTCTGCTCATTGTCTGCGTTTGCAGCGGAAAAATGGGCGGGGGTCGATGAAGCCGTAGTTGATAAAATCGCCAAAGAACATGGAGTGGAAAAGCAGGAGCCTTTTATCAATACCGATCAGGGAGACCTGCTCCTTTTTGTTTTCCTGACAGCGGGCACAATCGGCGGATTCGCGGCAGGTTATTACTGGAGAATCATCATGGTGGAAAGAGCGCCAAAAGTTACTAAAAACGAACAGACAAACAAAAGGCGATAGTGCGCTGAGAGGACTGTTCGCAAACAGTTCCCAGGACGTCAGGGCGCAGATAAAACAGTATGAAACTATTTTATGAACATTTCAAGAAAGACCACCTGCTCTCGGGTATCGATGCCAGGATTAAGCTGATCGTCGCGATCGTGCTGCTTCTGCTGGTGTTAAGCTACAAGGGCTTTTCCTTTCCACTGATCGTATCAGTCCTGGGGTTCGGCCTCTGCCTGGGGATGAAGATTCCGCTCAAGGTTTTCGCCGTGCGTTTTTCCGAGCCCTTTTTTATCGTAGTGGTTCTGGTAGCGCTGAAATGTTTTTTCTCGGGTAGCGATGTCATGTTTTCTTTCAACTTACTGGGTTTGGATATAATGGGGCACAAAGACGGTCTGATCGACGGCCTCATGATCGCGTGCAGGATCGCCGGGGCGGTCTCCATTGCAGCTGTACTGGGATTCTCAACGCCGTTTACCGGGCTGATGGCAGGCCTTTCGTGGCTCAGAGTACCCAAAGATTTCATTGAGGTGCTTATGTTCGCATACCGATATATCTTCGTGCTCCTTGAAGATGCCATGGTCATCTACAATGCCCAGAAAAACAGGCTCGGTTATTCCTCTGTCAGGCGCGGACTGAGTTCCTTCGGCACACTTGCAGGATCGCTGACGCTGAAGGCCTTTGAGAACAGCCAGAACACCACACTGGCTATGGTACAGCGAGGGTATAACGGCGATATGCCGCTTCTCAAGCATCAGCCCTTCAAGTCCTGCGAAGTAGCTTGCTCTCTCGTCTTCATCATTTTCATGGGGGCACTATGGACGATATAAGACTGGCGGTAACGGTCGATGCCTTCAACTATCCTGATGGTTCCAGGGTGCTGTCG
>CAIYCZ010000588.1 GCA_903924805.1 uncultured delta proteobacterium
GCCCCACGCGCCGTAAAGTACATCTATCGTCGGAAGCGGGTTTTGAAGTTCCCAGTCTGCATGCGCTGTTAGCGGTGGAATTAACAAGCACATACTAAGCAGTAACAATGCCATCATCAAATGCCTTCTTTTCATGATTATTCCATCCTTGTTAAATATGTGTTTAAATTTTAACAACTCCCACCTCATGTGATGATACATCACTCTTATGTATCCTGCATATAAAAAACCCCTACCAGCCGACAGGCCGACAGAGGCTTATTAACTCTCTAAATAGCAGTACTGCCCTTGTTTCCCTCAAACATGATTGTACCCTCCACAAAATTATTTCGCCTATAGTACTTACGCAACTCATTTTGCAAGATATTTGTATGTATACATCGCTGCTCAGAAATTGAGCACTGTGCTAAACCCCTTATTTGAAGCAATTCTTAGGTACCACGACCTGCGCCTTGATGCGGGAATAATTGAGAAACTTCAAGACGGATGTCCCCAATTTTGTTTCACGTCCCAGTGCTGGTAAGGCCCCTCTTATTTAAGACTTGCATTACTGTTTAGTAGCTATTACAAATATATGGGTTTTGCAATTTCAATAAATGATCTTCTCAAAGAAAAAGGTTGCAGGAGATGGAAACTCTTTTAAGGTAAAATCGTCTGGCGGAAAAGGAGGCACATAATGGCACCACAATTTTTATCATTCATTGACCACTACAAATATTTCAGCCTCGTTGACAGCGGCCACGTGCCGGCTTTCATATGTGACGATGATCCGCCAATTATTTTTGACCCCGGCGTTTCTGCATTCGGCCCCCTCTATTACAAAAAACTGGCGCCCGTTGTAAAGGGAAAAACCCGGCCGCTGATGATGCTTCTCACCCATTCACATTTTGACCACTGCGGGGCAGCGCCCTACCTGCTCAGGAAATTTCCGGATGCACGGGTTGGCGCAAGCATCAGGGCCGCAGAGGTGCTGCAGAAGCAGAGCGCGATAGATTTAATACAGCGTTTCAATGCCGAGTATGAGAAAGAGATGGCCCGCGAACTTGCGGGTGAGGACACATCGTTTTCAGGAATTGTAGTTGATGTACCATTAAAGGAAGGCGACCGCGTTGAGCTGAGTAAGGATAATTGCTTTCAGGTTTTTGAAACTCCGGGTCACACCCGCGACTGCCTCAGCTACTTTTTTACGGGCTCAGGGACGCTGATAGCCGGAGAGGCTGCCGGCGTTCCTGAAGGAGATTTTATTCACAGCGTATTTCTTGCAAGCTATGAAGACTATATAAACTCTATTGAAAAGCTGCACACGTTAAAAGCCGCGGCACTCTGTATTGCGCACGTGGGAATACTTACCGGAAAACGGCAGATTGCAGATTATCTTGAAACATCACTAAAAGCTGCGCAGGACTACCGGGCTAAAATCGAGTGCTATCTTGAAAAGTTTAACGGCGATAAGGAGAAAGTGGTGAGTGCCATCGTTGCTGAAGAGTATGACGCAAAACCCCATCACATTGTCAACAGGAACCCCTTTATCATGAATCTGCAGGCAAAGATAAACGCTGTCTGCAATCTGAAGAAACTGCTCAAATAGTATCAAGGCAATGAATGCAATTTTAGTGTACACTGATGTCAGAATACTGAAGAGGATGACCCGTTATGCAGGATAAATTTTTGTCCGTCTCCAAAGAAGACATGCGCAGAAGGGGATGGAAAGAACTTGATATTATACTCATCACCGGCGATGCGTACGTAGACCATCCCTCTTTTGGCGCTGCAGTTATCGGACGGGTGCTGGAAGGCAGCGGCTTCCGGGTGGGAATTATTGCGCAACCGGACTGGCGCACGGTTGAAGCATTTCGTACTCTGGGGCGGCCCCGGCTGTTCTTCGGCATCACCTCAGGCAATGTTGACTCCATGGTGGCACATTATACGGCTAACAAACGGCCGCGGCAGGAAGACGATTATTCACCGGGCAGCACTCCGGGCCTTCGCCCTGACCGTACGCTCATTGTCTACGCCAACCGTGTCAGGGAAGCGTTCAGGGATGTGCCAATAGTGCTTGGCGGAATTGAAGCAAGCATGAGACGGCTTGCCCACTATGATTACTGGGACAATAGCGTGCGCCGCTCAATTCTCCTTGATGCCCGGGGGGATATCTTAATCTATGGCATGGGAGAAACCCCGATAACAGAAATAGCCTGCAGGCTGCACGAAGGCTCAGATATCCGCTCGTTAAACAATATCCGGGGAACCGTTGTTGTCCGCAAGTCCTGTGATTTTTTGCAAGACTATGTTCTCATCCCCTCATGCGAAGAAGTAAAAAATGATGCCGGCAGATTTAACAAAGCATTCCTCCTCATCTGTGGAGAGCAGAATCCTTTCACGGCAAAACCGTTAGTGCAGGAACATGGCGACCGCTATGTAATCCACTTTCCACCCGCCCTGCCGCTGAGCACCGCGCAGCTTGACCGGGTCTATGAGCTGCCCTACGCAGGAGAAGCCCACCCGGTCTATGCCCGGCACGGGGGTGTCAAGGCGCTCGAGACGGTGCGGTTTTCTCTCATCTCTCACCGCGGATGCTGCGGAGAGTGCAGTTTCTGCTCGCTCTATTTTCACCAGGGAAGGATTGTCCAGAGCAGAAGTCCCGAGTCAGTCATCAGGGAAGCAGCAAAGCTTTCTGCCCGAAAAGACTTCAGAGGCACCATAACAGACATTGGCGGACCCACCGCCAATCTCTATGGCGCCTCATGCAGGCTATGGAGAGAGCAGGGATACTGCACGAAAAGAAGCTGCCTTACTCCTCACAAATGTAAAAACCTGACGCTCGATTACTGGAAAAGCATCACGTTGTACCGCAGCATAAGAAGCCTGCCCGGAGTAAATCATGTATTCATCGCCAGCGGGTTTCGTTATGACCTGCTTGGTGATGACAGCGCCCAGGAATACCTGGAGGAGCTCTGTATGTTTCATATAAGCGGCCGGATGAAGGTAGCCCCGGAGCATGTGGTTGATACCGTACTCAGAGCTATGAACAAGCCGCCGGTCGAGGTCTATGAAAAATTTGTGAAGAAATTTAACGAAATCAATAAAACCCTGGAGCAGAAATGCTTTCTGGTTAACTACTTTATAAGCGCGCACCCCGGTGCAACGCTTCATGATGCCTTACACCTTTCACGCTATCTTATAAAAAAGCGCATGCACCCGGAGCAGGTTCAGGATTTTATCCCCCTTCCCATGACCGTATCAGGATGCATGTATCATACGGGGGTTCATCCGCTCACCGGAGATACCGTCTATGTGCCAAAACGATTCACGGAAAGGAAGATGCAGCGGGCTCTTACCCAGTACCGGAATCCGGCACATAAGAGTTTGCTTGACCGGGCTGCGCGGGAGCTGAGAGCCGCTCCTGCGGCGAGAAAAGTATTGAACAGACCTGCATCGAAGGCTGCCGGGTTGTTGAAAAAGTAGCTTTATCAGGCTGATCATTTTTCAGGCAGGCCGGGCCGGACTTTCAGTATCGTCTCTTTGCGAATCTCGACCGTGCCGGGTTTTGCACCACGCGGCTTGCTAACGTTTCTCGCCCTGGTGCAGGAAACAGCAACCGTGCCGCCACTTCGTGCCTTGCTGTGAAAGGCAGCAATCGCAGCAGCGCGCTTGAGCGTCTCCTTGTCAGGCTCCGCATCGGGCTTTCCCCGGAGAATCACATGACTGCCCGGCATTCCCCGCACATGAAACCACCAGTCGCCGGGCTCAGCAACCTTGAGGCTCAGAAGGTCATTGTCATCATCGGTCCTTCCTGCAAGCACCTGCCAGCCGCCGGGAAGCCCGTATTCAAGAAACCGGGATTTATTCTGTTCTGCGGCATCCTCTTTATCTATCATCAACACACCCTCCGGTCTGATGCAGTAAGGAACATAAATCAGTTAAACATATGTGGATGTGTAAGATTAGCAAATAGACCGGTGCATGTCAATCCGTCAAGAGCCGGCAATACTATAGACAACCCTTCTGTTAAATAACTTTATTTCGCGCACGAGTTGGTGTATTTATTTTACCTGAGGCTTCATTATAAAAATACCGGATGTACTTGAGTAACCGCATGCATGAGGAGAGATGATGGTTCCGGGGATAATCACCAGTTTAGTTCTGGTTACGGCACTGGTCGTCATCTTCAGTATCGGCTATCATCCGTTTCTAATCTTTTTGCTGCTTTTCCCGTTCTCTTATCTTGCCGGTATGTACTGGTCCAGACGCAGCGGCAGCAGGACTGTAAAGCGCACGGCACAGAAACTGGAAAACGAGTTCGTGCACGAGCTGCTCAGGGATATGATAGTTATAGATTCCCGGATATGGCAGGAGGAGAATTATAATAGCTTTTTCCGTGCCCTCTCAATTATTCTCAGTGCAGCCAGAAGAAGAATTACCCTCTATGACCGGCAATATTCTGAGATTGTGCAGGGATCACCATATGCTGAAGACCTTCTCAGGCAGTTCCGGGAGCAGGGGATAACAGCCATTGAGCCCCTGCAGGTTTCTCCGGAAGAAGCAGCTGACGAGCCGCTGGCAGTTAAATTATTGACCGGCGCAGCAAAAACATACCGCAACGTAACCTTTGTATCTGATGATAAAGACCTTATTGCCCGGGCAAGAAAAGCTCTTAAACAGAAAAAAACAGGGATTACCACCGTTGATTATCTGCAAAGCTTTTTACCTTTATGCCGGCACTATGTCGCTGCGGTCAAAGCGGGTACGATAATCCCGCTATCTAAAAACAGGGCATTTGTGTTAGAGAAATAAGCATACCTTTCGCGATTATGCTCTGGTTGAATTAATCGGGTTTGTGTGGAGGCTATGGAAATACTACCATCCCATAAAATTATTGTTAGGGCAGTCATTATAGTTCTCTGTACCCTGTCATGTATCTTCACCGGATGTAAAAAGCATACCGGCGTAATAACAGAACAGATACAGCCGGGTATTTACTGGATTAAATCTTCACGATCAAATGTCTATGTGCTGACAGACAAAACTCTTACCCTCATTGACACCGGGATGCAGGGAGATGGAGAGGAAATTATAAAGGCCATTAGGGCAATTGGCAGGAAGCCTGAAGAAGTAACCCAGATCCTTATTACTCATGCCCATATCGATCACACCGGATCGCTGGCTTTTCTGAAGCAGGCAACCGGGGCTCAGATTTTTGCCGGCATACGGGAAATCGACTACATTCAGGGAGCCAAAAAAACCTGGCGCATGGAGAGAGAGGGGCTCGGCGGCACGCTGTTTAAGCTTGCGCTCTTTTTCGCAGAAACATTTTTTTATTCATATACTCCTGTCGCCGTTGATGTGCCGCTCCTGGGAGGAGAAGTGCTAAACTGTTTTGAGGGGATTAAAGTGGTTGCCACCCCCGGCCATTCGCCCGGCAGCCTCAGCTATTACCTGCCCGAGAAAAAAATTCTCTTCACCGGTGATGCATTAAGCGGGGCACCGGAGGTGCGGCTGCCGCCGCAGGCAGGGTGTGCAGATTATCAGGAAGCACGTGCATCGGTAAAAAAACTCTCAGCCCTGAGATTTGAAACCTGCTGCTTCGGACATGGCGAGCCGCTAAAAAGCGGGGCAGATGCTGTAGTCAAAAAGCTATGTGCTGCTCTTCCGTAAATTATTGAGAGGGCACGGGGTGCAGTTTGGCTTTGGCTTGCAGAACTGATTTCCGGCATGAACCAGCAGGGCGTGATATTCATTGTAGAGCTTCACATCAGGGAGCAGGTTTCCCATAAAAAACCTCTGATACGCATCATATGAGTCTTCCATCTCCAGGAATCCGTGACGGCTGAAAATCCGCTTCGTATAAACATCTATGACAAATACCGGCTTCTCAAGGGCGTAGAGCAGAATGCTGTCAGCAGTTTCCGGGCCTATCAGGTAGAGGTTTAACAGCTCATCCCGCAGCACCCCCATATCCTGTTTCATCATTCTTTTAATACTGAATCCATATCGTTCCCCGAAATATCCGGCAAAAACCTTCAGGCCGCGTGCCTTCTGATTGAGAAAACGGGCCGGGCGGATAAGCTCGGCAAGCCGCTGCTCGCCCATCCCTGCCACTGCCTTAAAGCTGAGGGTGCCCTCGGCCTTGAGCGTTGCCAGTGCCTGCTCAACGTTTTTCCAGGATATGTTCTGAGTGAGGATTGCACCGAATATGACCTCCTCAGCACTATCGGCAGGCCACCAGTTGCGGCTCCCGAACGCGGCATACAGCCTGCGGTATATATCCATTAATTGGCGCTTGATGCCCATATTTGTGCTCAATCAGACAGCGGTACGCCGGCAAATGGAAACCCCTGCTTCCAGGACCCACCACACCTGCCGTCAGAGCGCAATGCCATAACTAAAGATAGGTAAGCCACTGGTTTGACCAGTGAGACTCAGGAATGTTTGACATAGAGATTTAGTTTAAAAAGAAACCTCCTTTGTGCATAGTGGAAGGGCATAACGGTTGTGCACAAAGGAGGAAGAAAACATGTCATATGAAAGTTTAAGTCATTGCAAATGGGATTGCAAGTATCATGTTGTATTTATACCCAAAGGGCGCAAGAAAGTGTTGTACGGAAAGATACGGAAGTTTTTTGGGCCGGTATTTCATGAATTGGCGCGGCAGAGAGGAAGTGAGATAGGGGAAGGGCACATGGTGGCAGATCATGTGCACATGCTGATCAAGATACCGCCGAAGTATGCCGTGGCAGAGGTAATAGGATATATCAAGGGAA
>CAIYCZ010000589.1 GCA_903924805.1 uncultured delta proteobacterium
AGAACAGGTGGCTATGCTGAAAAAAATGGCCGTGGCCGAGCATAAATCAATGGCTGAGATCATCAGACAGTCTGTTGATTTTTTTGCCAAGGCTAAGTATGGGGGGGGAGAGGAGCAGCGTCGGAGACGGGCAATGGCGGCTGCCGGTCATTTCAGATCCGGTGTCAAGGATCTGGCAGCCTCTCACGATTCCTACCTGACAGAGGTTTTCGGCGAATGAGCATTTTTATCGATACGTCTGGATTCATTGCGGTTCTGGATATGGACGACGCGAATCATCCCGGGGCCGCAGAAACCTGGCAGAATATTTTGACATCCGCGGAAACCCTCGTGACAACCAACTATGTTCTTGTGGAAACCTGCGCTCTTGTGCAAAACAGTTTGGGGATGGCAGCGGTAAAGGTGTTTCAAGAAGATATTGTTCCGGTTCTGCGGATTGAATGGATTGACAATACTGTGCATCATGCCGCAATGGGAATCATGCTTGCTGCTTTGAGGAAAAAGCTGAGTCTTGTTGATTGCGTGAGTTTTGAAATTATGCGGCTTTTGGGAGTTACCACTGCCTTCACCCTTGACAGGCATTTCAAAGAACAAGGATTCATATGTCTCCCGGCATAGGGGGGCTTGGGAATTCCGGGGAAATTCGGGGGAATAATACCAATTAAAATCGCGAATGTAATCAGGGGAAATGTAATTTGGGGACACGATCCCGATTTCTGACGAAATCAGGTCATGTCCCCAAATTACACTACAGGAAAAAGGGGACAGATTTATTTTCTTGCTATCCTTGATGGCCTCTGCAGAAGATTGTCTCAGGATGTTGACGACACAGTATGCAAAAAAAATCTTGCATAATTCATGAACAGGGCATACTATTTCCTGAACCAGTGAAAGGGAGGGATCTTCATGGCAAATTTGCAAATAAAAGGCATCGATGATGATTTGTACGGGGAAATCAAGGACATGGCAAAGGATGAACACCGGTCGGTCAGTCAGCAAATCCTCTATATAACGAAGCTCTTTTTATCTAAGCGGAAAACCATCGAGCAGTTAAAGACACCGGCAGAGGTTTTGTTGGGACTTGCCGGTTCCTGGAAGGATGAGCGACCAGCCGAGGAAATTATCGCCGAAATCAGAGCGGCAAGGAAGAGTTCGATAAGATTGTCGGAGGGGCTGGATGTTTCTGCTTGATACGGATACGGTAATCTTTTCCCTCAAGGGCCATCCCGCGGTCAGGGGAAATCTCCAGCGGCACATGCATGATCCGCTGAAGATAAGCGTTATAACCTTTATGGAACTCTACTATGGCGCGTTCAAGTCTCAGCAACCCGCCGGCAATCTGGCAAAGATTAAAACGTTGGAACAAGCCACAGAGATTGTTCCCGTGGGCATGGAAACGGCGGAGCTCTTCGGCATGCTCAAGGCACAACTGGAAAACAGGGGGGAGCGGCTGGATGATTTTGATCTGATCATAGCTGCCTGCGCCCTTGCTCATAACCTAACCCTGATCACGAACAACACTGGTCATTTCAAGCGTATCGCCGATTTGAAATTGGCCAACTGGTGTGAGTACCCGTAATTGCCGCCCGTTTATATCAAAAAGGGGACGGATTTATTTTATTCTACTGACTTGGGGCGCTTTGTTACAGAAAATGTTCCCCTTTACGTAAACGGCGTGGAGCTCACGAGAGCGACCTCCTCCCAAGGGCGCGGCGTCAGATCCGAAGTTGCGCCTCCTCGATCTCCAGAGCTGCGGCTATTCTCTGCCGCGTCGTTTGGCGGAGACGGGCGCGGGGCTTTTCCATCTG
>CAIYCZ010000590.1 GCA_903924805.1 uncultured delta proteobacterium
CAGCTTGCAGCCATAGAGGATGTCATGCAGGATATGACTGATATAAAGCCCATGGACCGGCTGGTGTGCGGGGATGTGGGATATGGAAAGACAGAAGTTGCCCTGCGGGCATCATTCAGGTCGGTGATGGAGGGTAAGCAGGTTGCCATCCTGGTGCCTACCACGGTGCTTGCCCAGCAGCACTATCAGACTTTTATAGAACGGTTCTCCCCCTATCCGGTCAGAGTGGAAATACTCAGCCGGTTCCGCAGTGCCCGAGATCAGAAACGTATTATTGAAGCACTTGCTTCAGGCGCAGTTGATATTATCATTGGCACGCACCGCCTGTTGCAGAAGGACGTGGTGTTCAGGGATATAGGGCTGCTGGTGATTGACGAAGAACACCGCTTTGGCGTTAAGGCTAAAGAGGTGTTGAAAAAATTGAGAAGCACGGTGGATGTTCTCACCCTTACCGCAACGCCTATTCCCCGCACCCTGCAGCTTTCGCTGCTCGGTATCCGTGATTTCTCCGTGATAAATACCCCTCCGCAGGACCGGCTTTCTATCAGGACCACCATTTCCCGGTTTGATGAAAACGTCATCCGCGAAGCCCTTGTGCAGGAGCTGCGGCGCGGCGGGCAGATATTTTTCGTCCATGACCGGGTGCGCTCCATCCCTGCCATGGCGCTGTTTTTGAGAAAGCTGGTCCCTGAGGCGCGGCTGGGCATTGCCCATGGCCAGATGAAGGCACATGAGCTGGAAGAGGCCATGATGCAGTTTATAAAAAAAGAGATTGACCTGCTTCTCTGCACCACGATTATTGAATCAGGCCTTGACTTCCCTGCTGCCAATACTATTATCATTAACCGGGCTGATAAACTGGGGCTTGCTCAGATGTATCAGCTCAGAGGGCGCGTCGGAAGGGGAAAGCTTCGCGCGTATGCCTGTCTGCTCATTCCGGGAGAGGCAACGGTGAGCCAGGATGCGGCCAGGCGACTGGAAGCGCTTACCGAGTTTACCGAGCTTGGCTCCGGCTACCGGCTGGCAGCACGCGACCTGCAGATACGCGGTGCGGGAAACATCCTGGGGCATGCGCAGTCAGGGCAGATAGCAGCAGTGGGGCTGGATATGTACCTGCAGCTCCTGGAGGAGAGCATTCATGAGCTGAAGGGTGAAAAAGTTCCCCCGCGGATTGAGCCGGCTGTCAATCTTCCTGTTCAGGCGTATATCCCTGAAGACTATATCCCGAATATTAATCAGCGTCTGGTACTCTATAAACGGCTTTCCAACTTGCTTACCGATGATGCTATTAATGACCTTGAACGGGAGCTTATTGATCGTTATGGAAAACCGCCTCTGCCGGTGGAGGATCTCCTTGAAATCGCACGGATAAAGGGGGTGCTGCGGCGCTACCTGATCCTCTCGGTTGATTACACCGGCAAACAGCTGATTTTTACGTTTCATCAGGATGCGGGCGGGTCCCTTGAAAAAATTTTATCGCTTACCTCCCGGCACCGGGAGCGCTTCCGCTTCACCCCTGATCATAAATTGATTGCCACCTGTAAAGGAGAAGGGGGGAGGCAATTGCTTGCGGAAATTAAAAATATCTTGAAATAGAAAAGCGCTTTGTGGTTGAATAGAATATACGTGGTCAAGGGGTCCAGGATTCAGGCTGGATAGGCAAAAAGGTAAAAAGGCTAAAAGGTCAAAAGGATAATAAAATATACCTCTTAACCTCTTTGCCTTTTCACCTCTTGGCCTCTTTACCTCTAAACAATAATTCCTTGAACCCATGAACCCTCGAATCCTTGAACCCTTTACTATAAGGCAGGTACAAAAATGGATCGTACGGTGAAACACAGGCTCTCTGCACTGATTATATTTTTACTATCCTGTTTCTGCTGCGTATATCCTGTGTCGGCGGAAGAGATCATTGACCGGATAGCCGCTGTGGTCAATAATGAGGTGATAACGCTCTCTGATCTCAATAAAGTCACGGCCCTGATGCTTGCCAGTGCTGGGCAACAGAGAGATGCAAAAGAAGCATTTACCGAAGAGCAGCGGGCAGAAATAGCAAAAAAGGCACTGGAGCAGTTGATTGAACGAAAGCTCATCGAACAGAAGGCAAAAGAGTTTGGCATAAAGGCGGATGCAAAGGATGTCAGCAGGGCTGTGGAGGATGTGCTGAAGAAAAATAATCTTACCATTGAGCAGCTGCGGGAGATTCTCAAGAAGGAAGGGACGACGCTTGAAGAATACCAGAAGATGCTCAAATCTGAAATACTGCAGTCAAAAGTCATCGGAAGAGAAGTCCGTTCGCGGATTACGATAACGGAAAAGGATGTTCAGGACTATTATGAAAAGAATGTTAAAGCAAAAGACAAGCCCGGTGAAAAAATCAGGATCCAGCAGATATTCATTCCTGTTCCTCCCATCAGCGCTCCTGCCCAAGTGGAAAAACTCACTAAACACCTGGAGCAGATCAGGGCAAAAATTGTATCAGGAGAAGATTTCGGACAGGCGGCTGCCAAATATTCCCAGGATCCGGCATCACAGGAGGGAGGAGATCTGGGATACTTTCACCGAGGCGAGCTTCTGCCTGCTCTTGAGCAGGAGGCATTCAGTATGAAACCGGGTGAGGTGAGCCCGATTATCAGAACCTCTGTCGGCCTGCATATTATTAAGGTTGTTGATAAGCAGGGCAGTGGCGGTAGTGAGGTGCAGGGATGGCAGGGCAAAAAGGAAGAGATAGAGGATGGCCTGTACCGGCAGGAAGTCGAGAACCTGTATCAGAAGTGGATGGAAGACCTCAAGAAGAAGGCGTATATAAAGAGCTATTTATAAAAAGGGCAGTAAAAAATTATTTTTTCTCTCCTTGAGATGCCAATTTGCGAGAAAGGAAGCGAAGCGTATTATGCGGAAACCATATAAGACGCCGAAATATCGGAAGGACGGCTCTAACCCATTGACGAACAAGGATATATCCTTAATTGGGTGTTGAGTGTTATCTGGAAGCAAAACCCGAAAGCGGGTTTATCTGGAAACTATATAAACATTAGTTGGGTCATAGAAAAATGATATTGAATCCAAGTACAATATAAGCATTATGACGGTTGAACTATCAAATACCCTGGATATTGTCCGTAAGTCTTTGAACGGTCGCAATTGTAGGCATGAACGCTCAATTATTGGTCAGTTCTTGACCCCCGCCAAGATTGCGAGGTTTATGGCGTCGTTGTTTGAGCAAGAGAAGGAGGATGTGCGGATTCTAGATGCTGGAGCTGGAGCGGGTTCCCTCTTTACGGCATGTGTAGAAAACTTAGTTTCAGGAAAGCATCGTCCACGTTCAATTAAGGTGGTCGCATACGAAAGCGATGAACGCATATTGCCATACCTTCAAGATACAATTGACCGATGCGAGGCGATCTCC
>CAIYCZ010000591.1 GCA_903924805.1 uncultured delta proteobacterium
GGACTTCGGGTTCGGCTATAACTACGACGTGCTGATCGAAGAGGTGAAGAGCAAAGAGAAATAATACTTGACCAGGATTCCAAATATAGATAAAATAGAATCATGAAAACAACAATTGATATTCCAGATAACGAATTAAGAGAAGCAATTAAATATACCGGTTCAAAAACAAAGCGTGAGGCCGTGGTCATTGCTCTCAAAGATTTTAACAAAAGACAAAGACTGGCGACGCTTGCCAAAATGCTGGGCACGTTTAAGGACTTTATGACTCAAGAAGACCTTAAAGTTATGCGGGAAGACAGGAAGTGGCAGAAAAAGCGATAGTTCTTATTGACACTTCCAGTTGGATAGAAGCCCTGCGCTCAACAGGTAATCGTGACGTTCGGGAAAGAGTCTTCAAGCTCATGATTGATGGCCGTGCATCCTGGTGTGACATGGTTGCAGTTGAACTCTGGAACGGTGCGCGTGGCGATTATGAAAAACAAAAATTGGCAGAACTGGAAAAAGAAATTACCTGTCTGCAAACTACTCCTGCAGTATGGGCTGCTGCCCGAAAATTAGCAAAAAAATGCCGGCAAGTCGGGCAGACCGTTCCATCAGCCGACCTTGTTATAACAGCATGCGCATTGGTTTATAACGCTGGAATAGAACATTACGATGCTCACATAGATGTTATATTAAAAGTTCACACCACGCCAAAAAACAAAGGCTTATCCTGATCAAAATATGATGTGCTGATTGAAGAGGCAAAGGGAAAAGGGAAATAATCTGCCCTATTAAAGGGATCTTTATGAAAAAAGAATATTCATTTACCGTAGCTATAGAGCCCTGCAAGGAAGGCGGATATTTTGGCACATGCCCTTCCATTCCCGGATGCCATGTACAGGGCGAAACCTATGAGGAAACGCTCCGTGAGCTAAAGGCTGCAATTAAAGCCATGATTGAAGACGATATTGAATCAGATGCTCAAGGCCTCCTTCAATCACAACAGGATACCCTCCACATCTATAGTCCGTTTGATAGGTAAAACAGAATACTTCAATACGTAAAGTTTGCAATTTATAGTTTCGTGATGGACTGCAAGCTATGTAACAATGCCCCACTGCTCAGCCAGTTTCCTGTCAGGAAGCTCCCACACGCGCTGATGCAGCTCATTCATGCATTGAGGGTCGGATAAGAGTTCTTTCTTTTCTTTTATGCTCAGGCTTCCGGGACCCTTCATGATGGCCTTTTCCTGCAGCTCCTGGCGGCGCCGGGCAATTGATGCAGCAACCGTTCGCTCGCTTCGCAGAAGAGAGCGGTGCAGAACATTCACCTGAGGATCGACAACCGCCTGCATAAAACCCTCCCGGCTCCCGAGCGGAAGCGGTGAACGGGATGCCTTCTTCTGCTGCAAAATATCATTCAGCTGTTGCAGCTCCGGCGGCTGGTCAATTTCTTCCGGGATGACAAACAGCCCCAGCTTGCGGAATACCCTGCCAATGCTTGCCCGGCTTGACCATACCGATAGCGGTATCGAGAGTATCAGCGGGATAAAGATTGGCGTGTTCCACCAGAAAAAAGACCGGTTATAAACAAACAGGGCTGCTGCCCAGAGGAGTCCTATCACCATGCCGGTTCCGTGAAACCTGAGCGCCTCAAGCCACCCGGTCCCGCGGTCGCTGCGCTGCGGAGACCCCCAGCCCACCTGCCGGCCTAACAGTGTTACAAACACAAACTTACTGTGAAACAGCATGCGTACCGGGGCAAACATGCTCGAGAACAGGACTTCTGCCATCACACTTAGAAAAAACCGTACCGGGCCGCCGAACAAACGCGCCCGCCGCTGCTTGATGATAATCACCAGCACGCTTAAAAGCTTCGGCAGAAACAGTATTACTGCAGTAGTAGCAAGCAGCGTCAATGCCCACTGGGGATGCCACACCGGCCAGTCCGGGAACAGGGTGCGTCCCTGCGGAAAATAGACCGGCTCCCGCACCGCTTCATAAATCGCCTCTGAGGTGCTGAATGCAAGGAACAGAAACCAGAACAGCGCCGACCCATAGGCCATAGCTCCGTGAAGGAACAGGGCGCGATGTGCGGGAAACAGGCCTTTGGTAAACAGCAGCCGCAGGTGCTGCAGGTTGCCCTGGCACCAGCGGCGGTCGCGTGTCAATTCCTCAAGCAGCGTGGGAGGTATCTCTTCATAGCTTCCGCCCAAACCATATGCCAGCCACACTTCCCAGCCTGCCTTGCGCATAAGGGCTGCCTCCACAAAATCGTGGCTGAGTATTTCACCGCCGAGGGGCGGCTTCCCGGGAAGCTGCGGGAGGCCGCAGTGCTCTATGAACGGAGCGACCCGGATGATGGCGTTGTGGCCCCAGAAGTGGGAGTCGCCAAGCTGCGTATAATGCAGGCCGGCCACAAACATCTGGCCATATACGTGGTTTGAAAACTGCTGCACACGGGCAATCAGGCTCTCACGATTAACCGCCATGGGAGCGGTCTGCAGGATGCCCACCCTGGGGTTGCGCTCCATCATTTGCACCATCCGCACCAGGGTTGTGCCGCTCATAATACTGTCCGCGTCGAACACTATCATGTACCGGTAATTGCGCCCCCAGCGCCGGCAGAAATCTGCGATGTTGCCACTCTTGCGCTTGACATTAATACGGCGGTGCCGGTAAAAAATGCGATTGAACGCCCCGAGTGTTTTGCACAGGGTGGCCCAGGCAATCTCCTCGGCGACCCATAAATCTGGATTGCCGGTATCGCTGAGTACAAAGAAATCAAATGCCTGAAGGTTTCCGGTTGCTTGAAGAGACTGGTAGGTTACCTGAAGCCCTGCAAATACGCGGTCGGCATCTTCATTACAGATCGGTATCAGGATTGCGGTGCGCACATCGGAAGGAATCGAGGTGTCCTGTTCATCTACGCTTCTGGTAATGATAAACTGGTCATAGCGCCTCAGCAAAGTGAAGAAGCCGGCTACTGCCTCCCAGAAGCCTATGGAAATCCAGGCAAACAGTGCTCCAAATATTAAGACAATAACCCGCTCCAGCGGCAATGTGCCTTTTTGCGGAAGCACATCAGCCATGTAGGAACTGGCAAGCACCGTGCTGCCGATAATAAGGAACAATAGCGTAATGCGCCGCCGCCGTGCAGCTTTTTCCCAGGGCTGTCTTAAAACTTTATTCATCATTCTCTTTTATGCTACCCATGAAGTGAATTACCCTGCAGCAGAGTCTGCGGGACTTCTGAATATTTAAAATCCCCCTTAATCCCCCTTTACAAAAAGGGGGACTGTTTACCCTCCCCTTTTTTAAAGGGGAGCCGGAGGGGATTTTTGAATACCGTGCAGACTCAAATGCACACTGATTAATTCACCTTTGGCGAGGCTGTTTTTATCTCCACAGCAGAGCTGCGGGGTATTCAACAGTAGTTTTTTATAAAATCAGGCTTCACATCCAGGAAATTTTATCAGTGCTACGTGCGCCGCAGTATCCGCTTCATAAAAAACGTATACCAGGGCTGCCGGTCAATCTCAACGGGTAACATGGAGCCGCGGTTCAGCGGCGGCATAGACCTGATACCTTCGGCACTGCCTGTATCTGCCACGGTCAGCGGCTGTCCGGTGAGAAATTGTTTCGTATATTCAGTGCCATTTCCGGAGGAGAGTTTTTCCCCGCTTATTATTCTGCGCAGCTCACGCATTGCCGCAGTGGCAGGAGAAAAAGAAGAAGACTGCACTGCTGTCTGCTGAGCGCATCTTACCGTTTCGCGGGCAAGCTCAAGGCCCTGCTGCTCAGGAACATTCAGCACCTGCAGATACAGCAGCAGCCGCTGCTCGGCTGCCTGCCAGTCATCATAAAGGGCATCTGCCGGGGTCTCATGACGCAGCGCATGGTTAGGTTTACGGTCATCCCCGGGTAAGCTGTCAGAAGATTCTCGCATGGCTGGAAACTCACGGAAGGTAGAGATAGCTCCACGTTTCGGTTAAAGTATTGGTGCCGTCATTCAGGTAGGCACGCAGTTCTACGGGCGGCTTCTTTTGCGGCAGCATCCGCTCCACGCTGCCCTGGTCTTCAAGACGTATCTGAAAAACAAGCCGCCAGCCGCCGGTGACGGTATTTTTAAAGGTCTGCTGCTCGATGAGCCTGGCTTTACCGTCTACCGAGATTGCTGCAGTCAGACGTTTATCAGGTGGCAGGGATTCAAGGGCTCCACCGGCAAAATCAATGACAAACTTTTTTATATGCTCATCTTTTCCCGTTGCCGTGCGGGTGGAAACAACATGTCCTCCCGGCGGCTGAATGCTCCCGGGGAAATGCCAGCTCATGGTATAGGAAAAGGACAAGGGCTGTCCGGGCTCGGGCATTCGCTCGGGAACCCAGAAAGCGCTAACATTATCGTGCAGTTCATTCTCGGTTGGAATCTGGATAAGCTCAACATGTCCGTCTCCCCACGCACCGCTTGGTTTAATCCATACGCTGGACCGGTTCTCATAGTGGGCTTCCAGATCCTGGTATGAGTCAAAATTCAGATCGCGCTGGAGAAGGCCGAACCCCGCCGGATTTGGCGCCCTGAAAGAATTGATGAGAAGGGTGCGGGGATTTAGCAGCGGACGCCATAACCACTCACCCGATGCAAAAGCAATCAAAAGGCCGTCTGAGTCATGCACTTCGGGACGAAAGTCGTCAGCTGGCCGCTGGCTGGTGTTCTCCCCATAAAAAAACATGCTGGTCAGAGGAGCAATGCCCAGTTTAGTAATCTTTTTGCGCAGAAACAGGGTGCTCCTGACATCCATGACGGTCTCTTTGCCGGGCTGAATTATAAACTGGTAGGCACCGGTCATACTGGAACTGTCAAGGAGCGCATAGATTGTCATTTTCTTTGCGCCCGGAACCGGCTTTACCATCCAGAACTCCCTGAAATAGGGGAATTCCTCTCCGGTGCTCTGGGCCGTATCAATGGCAATGCCCCGGGCTGACATGCCGTAATTCTGCTTTTTAGCTACTGCGCGGAAGTAGCTTGCACCAAGGAATACCGCCACCTCATCAAAATAGTTTTTGGTATTAATGGGATAGTGCATACGAAAACCGGCAAATCCTAAATTTGCAGGAACCCTATCTTTAAAGTTATTCTTCCCATAGTTAAACAGGGCACTTGAGAAGGGAACCCGTTTTACTTTCGCAGGCTCTATAATGCTTATGGCAACAGTTCTGTCATAATACAGCCCGGGATGAAAGAACTGCACATTAAACGGCAGCTTTTCCTTCTTCCACAAAGCCATTTCCGGATTAAACCGTATGTCGCGCCACGCATCATAATCAAGCTTCATCAAAAACTCAGGCACCTGCCCTGCCGAACTCTGAAACGGCTGCCCTGCAAGCTGCCGGGCTTTATTAATAACCTGCTTCATGCCAAACGGCTCTTTTGCCCACACAGCAGAAACCATGCTGAAAACCGCCAGGCCCGCTACCGCTACCACCGCCAGCCGGCAGAGCCGCTGCCGAGAATGACAGAGTCCCCGCTGTTTTGCATAACGGCTGCCTGCTACTTCAATATAATGACTGCGCCCTGCCTCGTTATCAAGCATACCTCATACCTCAATTAACATCCATGTATCCTGTACAAGAATGAACTTTTAGAACTGTATATTTTATTAAGGAATTACTTTTTATGCAAGCAGAATATATAAAAAGACTGCCTGTAATAATGACAGGCAGTCTTTTGTCCATATTGAAACTACTAAAATAATACCCGGCACTCCAAGATATGGTACGTCCTCAATTTAATTTTTAATTTTATTAGTGGCTATGGGGTGTTGAAAAACTCCCGACTATCATAATGAGTGTCAGCGAAGAATATCTAACCAACTGGTA
>CAIYCZ010000592.1 GCA_903924805.1 uncultured delta proteobacterium
CCTCTTCAAGCTGATCACATCTGATGCAGAACTCAGGGGGTCTTTCATCTTTGGCAATAGTAGCAGTATGTAGTTGAGCGCAGAGGATGCGGAGGATATCTCGCAGAGCGATAACCTTCTGTGCCAACCGCTCTTTTGACTCATTCAGCTCGTACCATGGCGGAGCAAAGCCTGCTGGTGCTCCCTTCAGAAAAGCGAAAAAGAGAAAAGAGAGACGAAACAGGGAAAGAGCGGGTCAGTTCTTCCTTCTCTTTTTTTTTTCCCTTCTAATTTTCCGGTTTTTCGTTTTCTCACTTTTTTCGCCCTTTTGCTTTCGTCTCTGAAAACTCGACGTGCTCGAAGTCCGAGGCAACCTTTCTTCGCTGCCCAAGGAGCTGGGCGGGCTCTCGGGACTGACAGTTCTCTGCCTGGTTGTCCTCAATGGGGATGTCCGTGCCCTGCGGAGTGTCTTTCTTCGCCGCCTGCTGTTGCGACAGCACCGGACCTGAGAGGAAAAGAATCAATGCTATGCTGATACATAAACTGATTGCCCGTGGTCTCTTATTTTTCATAAACCCTCCTTGATTTATAAATAGTTTACTTATGGTTTGCGCACAATTAGATAGCACACTAACTGTTTTTAGGCAAAAACATTTTTAAGAAAATAATTAGCGTGCAAAAAAAAGAGGCTCGAAAGCCTCTTTTCTAAAATTATGCATAGGTTACTGCTGCCGGGTCAGCGGTACTTCTCCAGATCCCGCGCAACATCTTCAAGCCCCAGCGCCTTCAGCCGCTCTGCGGTCGGGATGCCGGTTTCTCTATCCCAGCCGCGGAATTTATAGTACTGGTCCAGCATGTCATCAAGCATCCGCCGGGTAATAGCCATTCCCTTAGAAGGCCCTGATTTGATGGGCTCCTCCATGAAGCGGGGTGGCAGCCGGTCATGCTCTCTCCGGTATCCCTCCCGTACGGCAAATGCCCGGATGAGGTTCCAGATGCGCTCGGCAGCCGTGCGCGCTTCATCAAGCGTCATATTCATGCCAGTGGCGGTATTGAGACATCGCACCACCAGATCGGTTATATCAAGTGGTCCCCAGATCCCTTCCGTAAGATGGCACAGAATCATCGAGTCAGTCAGTATCATAAGATGATTGATCCGTGCAGTGTATTCTCCCTTGCCCTCTGTTGTTTCCCGGGGAACAAGCCCGGTTCGCTCCCCGGTTGGCCGCCCGTCATGGTGACTTCCGCCTCGTGGCCCGGTCGCATATCCGAGGGCAAACCCCGGCATACCGCGGGCAGAGTGGCCGGCAAAGGTGAGGCCCTTACCATGCATGGCAAAATATTCAGAACCGTTCCCGATTTTTTCAGATGCCCTCTTAACACCCTCAGCCAGAAGATTTCCCAGCTGCCCCCTGCGCAGCGCTATAGCTTCAATCAGCGGAACAATGAGGTCCGAGCGCCCAAACCGGAGGTCAACGCCATCAGTCTCTGTGTGCGTCAGAAGTCCCTTCTCATAGCACTCCATGGCAAAGGCAATGGCAACACCGGCCTCGATAGCGTCCACTCCCAGATCATCGCAGAGCCGCTCCGCCGCTGCAACTACTTCAATATCATTGTGGCCGCACATGGAGCCCAGTGAAAAAATGTCTTCATATTCAGGTCCCTCATTGCGGACTCCCTCGTATGGTCCGCCGCCTATTATGCTGAATTTGCCGCACCGGGCCGGACAGGCGTAGCAGGACTTATCGCGCTTGACGATCTTTTTCCTCATAGTGTCCCCGGAGAGGCCATCAGCGTCCTGAAAGAACTCGTCCTGCCAGTTCTTGTAGCCAAACAGCCCCAGGGAGTTATTGGCATTTACCAGCACCGGCGTACCATACCGGGGAAGGATTTCAGAGGTCGCAGGATTTGCATTAAACCGTGCAAAAATCTCATCCAGAAACATTCTCATCGTGCGCATGTCGGGGACTTCCACCGATCCCTGCCCCCTGACTGCCACAGCCTTTACCTGCTTTGATCCCAGCACTGCCCCGAGCCCGCCGCGCCCCAGAGCCCTGCACCCGCAGATGACACAGGCAAACCTGACGAGCTTTTCACCGGCAGGGCCGATGGCTGCGATCTTAATTTCCTCAGAGCCGAGTTCCTCAAACAGTTCAAGCTGCACCCGGTTGGTATCCAGACCCCACAGATGCGCGGCATTCCTCAGTTCCACATGGCCGTCATCAATAAAAAGATATACGGGCTCCGCTGACCTCCCCTCAAAGATGATACCATCATAGCCGGCAAATTTAAGCTCGGGCGCAAAGTGGCCGCCGGCTGAGCTGTGAAAAAAAGAATTGGTCAGGGGCGATTTGGAATACAAACCGATGCGGCATGCGGTGGGTATCATGGTGCCCACCACCGGCCCGGTCATAAAGATGACCTTGTTCTCAGGAGAAAACGGGTCAATACCCGGCTGCAGCTCATCATAGAGTATCCGTGCAGCCAGCCCCGCACCGCCGATATACTGCTCAACAAGGGTATTGGTGAGGGGCTCATCCTGCACACTTCCCTTTGTAAGGTTTACCCGCAGCAGCTTTCCTGCATATCCCTTGTACTTAAAGTCATTCCTGTTCATGCGTCAATTCAGCCTCCATCAAACGGAATCATAATGGTAACCGTATCTCCCTCATTAAGCTGAACACCCAGATCCATTGTGGTGCGATAGGTGATGTCGTTTACCAGAACAAGAAAGGGCACAATAGCACCGCTCATCTGGTCTCTGATCTGCCGGTCAAAAGCCTGCCCGTATCTTTTTGCCAGAGCAGCAAAAAGCCCGCCGATGGTGGTGCTGGGGCTCACCTCAAGTAAAAGCTTACCCGTCCCCATAACATCTTTAATATTGGCAAATGCTTTAACCGTTATGTTCACGTTTTAAACCTTTCGTGCCGCCGACTTTCTCCAGCCATTCTTCTGCCACGTGCTCGGCAAGAACTATTTTCTTATTATCCAGTTTCGGGTTATCAGCGCTGAAGCTGATGCAGCCAACCGGGCAGTACCTGAGACATACGGGTTTTCCCCCGCAGGAATCGCAGTGCCGCGTATAAACAGGCACCGGCACTTCAGGAAATCCTACCATATGAACCCTGATGTGTGACTTCTTTGGATTAAAGGTGTTTTCCTTTGTCATGGAGCAGGCAAGCTCACAGAGGCGGCACCCGGTGCACCGGTCAGTGTCGACGGTTAAGAATTTTCTCATGGCGAGTTCACCAGCCTTTCATAGTGCATAGTGCGGCATTCAACTGTAAGCTTTCAGAAAAAGACGTATAAACCTTCTGCTAAAAGGCTGACAGCTGAAAACTGAACGCTAAATTTTTATTTATAACGTTACTATGAAAAAATATCCAGACTTTTTTTAAAGGACTTTCCCGACTTTCCCCAAAAATTCCCCATAGAAATCCGGCACATGGCATGACAGCACGGAAAGGGAAGGACA